>JAKSDL010000611.1 GCA_022360105.1 Pseudomonadota bacterium | reverse complement strand
TGGCTATTAGCGATCAGCTACTAGCTTTGATACGACTCGCTTCGCTCCATTATTTTGAGTATTCATGTAAACGGACCGAAGGTGCTCAGTTTAAAGCTAAAAGCTAACTGCCGGTAGCGAATAGCTTTTAGGTAAAAGTCATCTTCCCCAGTGAACTGCAGAGCCACTGATAGAATAAAACAAGGGTGCGAAACTTGAGTTATTTAAGAATACGAATGTCACTTTGTCCAAATGGACCCGGCACAGAAGGTTGGAACAATGCCGAAACGTCACATTTTTTAACTTCAATTTTACAAACTATTATCTTTGGCATTACATTCCGCAGAACAAACACATTTAGGCTAATTTCTTTAATTGACACCTCGTGATCTTTCTTTTTATAAGGAAGATTTAAAGGATAGTTTTGTATTGATGGTATTCTTTACTCTTCAACGCAGGCATGCATTTGAAAAATTGTCAAATTAAAAGTCTGTCGTAATTTTCAAAATCCTCTATTCAAGTCTTTTTCAGCAGTCTGTGATTTGTTTCCCGGCTTTCTATCTACCCATCAGGGTTAAGTTTAAATTGGTTTAAGCGAGGTAGAGTTTCCGTGAACAGCTTTATTCTCAAGGAGGAATCGTATGAACAGGTTTAAATTCATTGTTTTATTGATAACAGCGTTGCTTATGGTTGGGTGTGTTCCTGCCACAAAGACTAGCAATTACAAAGCGGGACCTGCAGTCTTTACCCTTCAGCTTCTTCATTTTGCCGACATTGATGGGAATGAGGAAATCGCACTCTCGTCCGTAGATGAGTTTTCTGCCCTTATGGAAGCTTTCAAATCTGATGCAACCTATGGATCATCCACGCTGGTTGTGTCTTCGGGAGACAATATTATCCCCGGTCCTCGATTTTATGCCGCTGAACAAAAAGCCGTCAGGGCTGTGACAGGTAGCAACGAACCTGGTCATGCTGATATTGCCTTCATGAACTACCTTGGCGTTCAGGCATCTGCCATGGGGAACCATGAATTGGATGCGGGCACAGGTGAGTTTGCCGATGCAATCCAGATCGAAGAAAAAAGCGGCGTTAAATTTCCGGGATCATTGTTCCCTTATCTTTCCGCTAATCTTGACTGGACTACGGATCGTGAGATGGCCAAGAGAAAAGGCAAGAATGGATCACTCGCAAGCAAAATGCCAGGGAAAGTAGCTGACTATGCAATCGTTGAAATCAATTCAGAGAAGATTGGTTTGGTAGGCGCCTCCACTCCTTTGTTGGACACCATTACCAATATTGGCGGCATGGGAATCAATAAAAAGGACAGATCAGTCAAAACACTGGCGGGTGTGATCCAGAAATCGGTAAATGAACTTAAAGCTGCCGGGATCAACAAAATAGTTTTACTGGCGCACATGCAGCAAATCCAGATAGAGATGAAACTGGCCAGTCTCCTCACAGATGTGGATATCATTGTTGCCGGTGGTTCCAATACACGTATGGGTGATTCTACTGACAGTCTTTACGGGGCAGATGATAAGTTTACCATGACCTATCCCTACGAAACAGCCGATGCCGCCGGAATGCCAATTCTGGTCGTCAATGTGGATGGGGACTATAAATACCTGGGACGCTTGGTCGTTTCCTTTGATGAAAATGGTTACATCGTGCGAGACAGTCTCAATGAAAAGATTAACGGAGCCTGGGCCAGTACAAGTCAAAACGTAGCAGCCGTAGGTGGAACACCCAATCAGAAACTGGTTGCTGTGAGAGACGCTCTTCAGGGTGTTATCAATTCTCAATACGGAAATGTTCTCGGGTACACCAGTGTCTACCTGGACGGTCGTCGCTCACAAGTCAGAACCCAGGAAACAAACCTCGGCAACCTGACGGCTGATGCCAACCTCTGGTATGCAAGGCTTCTTGCAAGAGAGCCTGTTGATGTGTCTATCAAAAATGGTGGTGGTATCAGGACGGAAATCGGATCTGCTGTTGTTCCCCCCGGAGCTACTGACTACAGCCGTGCAATCTATTCGGCGCCCGGTCCCAACAAGGAAGCCGGAACACAGGAAGGAGCCGTTACCGAAGGTCACTTAAGAGCCACTCTTCGCTTTGATAACGGTCTTGTCACCATGACAGCCACCGCTGCAGAATTAAAAATGCTTTTGGAACACGGGGTTTCCGAAACAGCCCCGGGAAAACCCCTGGAAAATTTCCCCAGGTTTCCGGAATGAAATTCAGCTTCGACGCTTCCCGCCCTGCCGGTAACAGAATTCTGACGCTTGAGGTTTTGAATGAGAATGGTTCGGTTAGGGACACTGTGATTTCCGGTGGTGCCATTCAAGGCAACCCTGGAAGGACTTTCAGACTGGTTACCTTGAACTTCCTGGCCAACGGTGGAGATAAATACCCTTATGCCAAACTGGCTAAAGCCAATAGAAGAAACCTTTACAAGGGCAAGGGATATGGTGAAAAAGTTGATTTTCCGGATGAAAATCTATCCAAAGATCCAGGCAACAACAATTCCTTTAGCCGCACCGGCCACGAACAAGAGGCCCTGGCGGAATACCTGATGGCCTTCCACCCCACATCCGCCAAAGCTTTCTCCTACGCCGAAACTCCACGCGCAAAAGACAAGAGGATTTCATACTAACCAACATACTTTGGAAGTAACATAACAAGCCCCGGTCAACCCGGGGCTTCAATAGCGGAAGAATTCAAACGGCAATAACCCCACCCGCCCTAATAAAACCTCCACTAAATTCTATGTTCATCGATAAAAAACCGGCAGGCTGATTGTACGCCACCGGAACAGCGCGCTTGTTACGGGTCAATCATCACCTCGATGTTCAACGGGGAAAGTTGAGTTACTGGATATATAGATTAGCCGGGGTTTATCAGAGATATTTCTCTTGACATCCAGCCTGTTGTGATTCTAACTCTCTGTGAAGGGATATCACGTTTCCTTACTGAAACATCGAGATCAAGAATACAACATGCCAACCCCGGAAAAACAATATTACTCCGAAACCCTTGAAAAAGGACTCAATATCCTGAGACTTTTTAACGAATATAACCAAGGGCTGACTCTTACGGAAATCTCCCGATCCCTCGGGATTAACAAAACCTCTATCTACCGATACCTCAACACCTATTGCAAATTAGGTTATCTGCGCAAAGATCCCCACACCAAGCTCTTTAAGCTCGGTCCAAGGACTATTTCCCTTGCTCAAAGCTTTCTCCAGGGATCGGATCTTGTTAATCTGATCAAACCGGTAGTTGATAAAGTACATATCCAGCAAAAAATTCATATTGACGTAGGATTGCTGCACAGGGATTCGATTTATTTGATTTACCGGATGGGAACCAAGGATACTTTGACTTTCCAACATTTTACCGTTGGAAGAGAATTGCATTTACTGGCCCTGGGCAAGGCAGTGATGGCTTTTTTGCCCAAAAATGAGCAGCAAGACCTGGTTGACGGGCTTGATTTCAAAAAAAAGACGTCCAATAGCATCATGAGTAAATCGGATTTGATCGTTGAATTAAAAACAACTTTTAAAAAGGGATACGCCACAGGTGATGAAGAATTCATTCCCGGCTTAATTTCGATTGCCGCTCCCATCGTTGATCTTCATAAGTCGCAAGTTCATGGCGCAATAAGTTTTGATTCTTCCACTTCTCGCCATACCATGAAAAAATTTGAACAAAAGTACTCAGATACACTTGTTTCCACAGCTAAGGAAATCTCAGCACTACTCCCCGATTCCTGATCCGGAGGAGTCATCGCGTATTTAAATCCTTACAACCGGTCATTCTTAAATAAAATCTTAGCAATCGGAAGAATTTTTGATTAACGTTTAACCATCGCCGCTTATGAAGGAGGAAGGAGGGCTGATATTCGTTTAGCCAATGCCACCAGGATGCCGGCAAACTTCTTTTCAAATGATTTCATTGTATAAGATGCTGTAGACCCCATAAAAGAGACCGCTCCCTGTACCTGGTTAGTGTAGAGGTTAATAAGTGGAGCGCCCACAGCAAGCAAACCGGGTATATACTCCTCACAATTAGTGGCATAGCCACGTTTACGAGTCCTTTTTAATTCCTCGGACAATTTTGATTTGGTGGTAATGGTTTTTGAGGTCTTTTTTTCCAGGTCAAGTCGATCAAGCAAGGACAACTGATCCTCATCCGGCAGAAATGCCATAGCCGCTTTACCGGTGGAAAGGAAATGCAACCCTTTGCCGCTGATGATCCGCCGAAATTGAAGGATATCCTTGTTTTCCTTCCGATAAATACAATAGATGGAGTCGTTATGCAGTAATCCCACATCAATGGCAACCCAATGTTGATGGTAGGTTTCGTCTATTAGTGGTTTTACAAGATCAAGCAAATCAGAACCCATCATGAAGCTGTGAGCCAGGGCAATGCTTTGGGGACCCAGTTTGAATAGTTTGCTTTGCGGATCTTTACGCAAATACCCCAATTTGCAATAGGTATTGAGGTATCGATAGATTGAGGTTTTGTTAATCCCGAGGGATCGGGAGATTTCAGTCAGGGTAAAACCCTGGTTAAGTTCATCAAAAAGACTCAGAATACCGAGTCCTTTTTCGAGAGTTTCGGAAAACCGCTTTTTCCTGAATTCAGACACGTGACCACCTGCATAGCCATTTTTAGAGATAGAACTACAAAACTCGCAAAAGAAACAGAAGAAGGATAATCATTAATGGAAATAAGCTGTCAAGAAAAAAGCTCACCCCCCTGGTGCTAATCATGGCTAAAACAAAAACCTGCCTGAATGCAATAATACACATTTTCAAATCCACCGACAGATCATGTTGCCTGCCGTTTTCCCCTGACAAAGCTTAACCCTACCCCGACAAAACCACGTCGGATATGCAGCCAAGAACCCGCATCTTTCCGGAAACGCTTTATGTTCGGTCGTTTGTTCAATTGGAGCCTGGTCTGACAAAATACTAAACGACTATCCGAAAATTGACGGCGCAGAGCATTTCTCAATTTTAACAGCCGGCCTCAGCAAGGTAAAAAGGCGTCAATCCCTACGTACGCGGTCTTCACGTTATTGACGTTTTTTGTTGACAATTTACTTACTGCATACTACAAGAGCACAAGTAATGCTCTTACAGTAACAATCTTGATAACTGGCAAAATGTTTTGCCAGAAATTCGCTGGTTATCAAAGGTTTTTTCCGGGGACGAGCTGGCCTGCATCCATCGTCAGAGAACGATTTAGGTCGTTTAAAAAAGGGGGACATATGAAACGTTTTAAAAGTTTTTTTATCTTTTTTGCAGCAATGCTTTTTTTTATTCTGGGAGCGGGATTTGTACCGGCGGCTAGTGCCGACAGCAAGGATACCATCACCGTGGTGATGCACGCACCTCTCAAAGTTCTTGATCCTCACAATAACACAGCTTTAACGGCAGGAATCAATGCCTTCCTCATTTATGATTCTCTTTTTTCCCGGGACGCAAACCTACAGATTCGTCCCCAGATGGTTGATAAATGGCAGGTTAGTGCTGATAACCTCACCTACACTTTTACGTTGCGCAAAGGCTTGCATTTTCACGATGGAAAGCCGGTCACCAGCGACGATGTAATTGCCTCTCTCAAGCGATATGCGCAAGGTCATCCTGTTGGAAAGATGTTGGCGGATCGAACCAGGGAATATAAAAAGATCAACGATAAAACGTTTCAATTGGTTCTAAAGGAACCATTCGGGCTTGTTCTCTATGCTCTTGGTGGTACAAGAGCCTGGATTATGCCGGAAAGAATCGCCGGGAAGGTTCCGATCAGCGATCAAATCACCGATTACACTGGTTCAGGCCCTTTTGTTTTTGTACAAGATGAGTTCAAACCGGGGGATCAAGCGGTATTTGTTAAAAACGAAATGTACGTGCCGCGTAACGAGCCGCCAAATGGCGAGGCCGGGGGAAAAATTCCCTACTTAAAGAAGATTGTCTGGAAGAATATTCCTGACAGGTTAACGGCCATTAATGCCTTGAACGCAGGTGAAATCGACTACATAGAATCCGTTTCTCACGATCTTATATCGATGGTAAAAGGAAAGAAAGGTTTGGTTGTTGAAGCTCTCAACCCTTTTGGTCGCCAGGGAATTCTCCGCATGAATTGGCTTCATGCGCCATTTGACAATCCCAAAATAAGGCGAGCGGTTGGATATGCCATCAACCAGATCGACTTCCTGCAGGCGACCTATGGTGACCCGGAATATTACCGCGTTTGCAAAACCATTTATTCATGCAAATCTCCCTTTGCGACTGACGAGGGAACTGAGGGAATACTGGAAGGTAACAGTGAAAAAGCCAGGCAATTGCTGGAGGAAGCAGGCTACGACGGAACCCCTGTTGCGCTCATGAATCCCACCGATGTTAACTTTCTTACTCCCTATGGGCTCGTAGCCGCGCAGGCATTGCGCAAAGCAGGATTCACAGTAAACATCCTCTCAATGGACTGGGGCACGCTAGCTAACCGACGGGCTAATCCGGAACCGGTAAAAGATGGCGGTTGGAAT
>JAKSDL010000114.1 GCA_022360105.1 Pseudomonadota bacterium | reverse complement strand
TCCCTTCTCAGTACACCGATTTTAAATTCACCCCAAAGTGCCATTCTGGGTATGCATAAAATAGAAAAACGCCCTGTTGTGGTAGATGACGAAATAGTGATCCGGCCCATGATGTATGTCGCTTTGAGTTATGATCACCGCATAGTGGATGGCAAGGAGGCTGTAACCTTTTTGAAACGCATTAAGGAATGTGTCGAAAACCCGGAAAGAATATTGATGGAGGTGTAAACCATGAGTGAACGAGAAAAGTTTGATCTGATCGTGATCGGAACAGGACCCGGTGGATATGTTGCTGCTGTCAGAGCCACTCAATTGGGAATGAAAGTCGCCTGCATTGAAAAAGAAAAACGTCTGGGTGGTGTTTGCCTGAATGTCGGCTGTATCCCGAGTAAGGCATTGTTGGATTCCAGCGAGTATTATCACCTTGCAAAAAGTCATTTTGCTGACCATGGTATTACAACAGGAGAGGTAAAGTTAAATCTCTCAAAAATGATGAAGCGAAAGGAAGAGGTGGTAAACGATTTAACGGACCAGGTCCGCACCCTTCTGAAAGGAAACGACATCACGATTGTTGAGGGAACAGCAGAACTGATCGATCGGGGGATCGTTAAAGTCACCAAAACATCCGGCAAGAAAAAAACGAGCACAGAACTGGAAGGAAAAAACATCCTGTTGGCAACAGGCAGCAAACCGATTACCGTCCCCGGAATCGAATTTGACGGAGACCGGATTGTCAGTTCAACGGAAGCGTTGTCCTTCAAATCGGTCCCCAAAAAACTGGGAATTGTCGGTGGTGGCTATATCGGGCTGGAATTGGGTTCTGTTTGGAGCCGGTTAGGATCTGAGGTCAGTGTGATCGAAATGTTGCCAAAAATTGCTGCCAACCTCGATGGTCAGGTCAATCGAGCCTTGGAAAGGGTTCTTAAAAGCCAGGGCATGAATTTTTACCTTAACACCAAAGTTGCCGGTGCCAAAAAAACTAAAACGGGAGTAAAAGTAGAACTGGAAGCCGGTGGCAAAAAAGAAAGCAAAACCTTTGACCGGTTGCTGGTAGCCATTGGACGTCGACCATTAACGGAAGGATTAGGCCTGGATAATTTGGGAATCAAAACCAACGAAAGGACAGGACATATAGAGGTTGATGAAAATTACCAGACTTCGGTCGGAGGCATTTTTGCCATTGGAGATCTGATAGCCGGGCCGATGTTAGCGCACAAAGCTTCGGCAGAAGGCGTTGCTGCTGTGGAAACCATGGCAGGATTGCCGGGAGAGGTAAACTATGATGTGATTCCAGCCATTGTCTACACCTGGCCCGAGGTTGCCAGTGTGGGGTTAACAGAAGAACAGGTAAAAGAGCGTGGCATTGAATACAATATTGGAACCTATCCTTTTTCCGGAACTGGCCGGGCTCGCTGTATGGGCGAAAAAGACGGTTTTGTGAAACTCATCTCACAAGCCAAGACGGACAGGGTATTGGGAGTTCATATCATCGGCCCCAGGGCATCTGACATGATAGCAGAAAGTGGCATTGCCATGGAATTCTCGGCCAGCTCGGAAGATATTGCGCGCACCATTCACGGCCATCCGACTTTTGCTGAAGCCCTGCAGGAAGCGGCGACCAATATTCGCAAAGTATCTATTTATGCCTCATGATTCAATGAGCCAATAGACCCTTAAGGTGATTCTGAATCCGGAACGTACCAAAATGGGAGTCGGTGGACCAGCTTTACTTGATCCACCCTACATTTTTAAGATCTAACGGAAGCTGCAGGATGGGCCGCCGAAGGCTGCCCATCAATCCAACCAAGATCAATTCATTGGCCGTACAAAGCTTAACCAAGAGAAGCAATCCACAGTATTAATCACAATGTTAAAAACAAGAGAAGCATCCTGCACCTGCGGCCAGCTTAAATTGGTTGCAAAGGGAGACCCTTTGAGAGTTTCCATATGTCACTGTTTTGCATGTCAAACAAGAACCGGAAGCACTTACGGGGTGCAGGCCAGATTCAAGGCTACTCAAATCACCATAACAGGGAAAACAACGGAATACGTAAGAATTGGTGATGAAGGAAGTAAAATAACTTACAGCTTTTGTCCGAGTTGCGGCTCTACCCTGTTTTACAAGAATGATCAGCTTGAAGGCAGCATTGTTATTCCGATCGGTGCCTTTAAAGATCCCACCTTTCCCAAGCCGGAAACTTCCATTTATGAAGAACGGCGACACCACTGGGTGCTGTTACCCGAAGGTATGGATCATTTGGACTGAAAGATATCTTTCACTTTCATGAAGATGTTTTAGCACCAGACAATGATCTTGTCTTTTCTCCTTTTCAACTCTTTCTCTTTCGGTTTTCCCGTTGTGATTTTTTATTTGGGAAACCGGCATGGAGCGAAGCGAGTCGTATCAAAGCTAGCAGCTGACCGCTAATAGCCAAACGCTTTTAACTGAATAGTCGCTCTAACTACCTGAAGCTTTTTGGAGTACCCCACATTCCACAATTCTTGACCTAGAATTGCTCATCCTCTATGATTCAAGCAGATCCAGAATCTAAGAAGAATTACGATGTTTTTCAAACCTTAGATTATTCACACATGAAGAGAATAAATAATTGATTTCATCTTGAAATCAGCAATAGAGTAGTGGTAAGCAAAAGTTACATTTAAAACTACAGACCAACCTTGTTTCAGGCCGATTTATTCGATGCGATCAATCGCAAAAAAAACTTCCATCCTTTGTATTATCCATCTCCTGGCGGAATATCACCATGATACGTAATCATCCACTTGTTAAACCCACTGTGGTCTTTCTGATCATTTTCTTCATGATAACAGGGGATTTGGCTGCGAAGTCAATTTCGATTTCTCCCTTGACTATCAAAACAGGCAACGGGAAACATCGGTTTGCTACGATTTTCGATCTTACCAATCGAACAAATCGTCACCAGGCACTGGCCGCCCTGATTGTTTTCAAAAATGACAGGGTAAAATGGTGGCGCGGTGTGAGACTTCCTTTGCTGGGACCCGGGGATTCACAAAAGTATCATCTGCAGTTTAATTCGCGTCTGATACTGGCGATGGATTTTGAGGATATTTATGTACTGATTTATGACAAGGATTACAAGCAATACATCGACAGTTCTTCCAAACACGGCAGCATCAAATCGGATGTGGAATTTGATCAAGAGGTAACTCTTAAACTCTATGACAAATCAAAATCACAACGTCCAACTGTGTTCGTAATGGGTGAAAAGAAAGCAGTTCTGGCCGTGTTGAAATTATCGAAAAAAGCCAATGCCAAAGTTCTTTCTGATGCCGAGATTGCCGCTTTGGCTGATGATGAAACGGAATTTGTGCAATCACCGTTTGGTGCCGTTGTGATTGCGGAACGGCCTAAGCCTGTTCAAAAACCCAAACCGGTTAAAAAACCTGAGCCCATTCAACAACCTGAACAGGTTAAACAGGTCAAAGAAAAACCAACGTTTGGCAAAGCGTCTGACTATATAAATAAAATGGGTGATCAACCTGAGATGGTGAAAAAGCCTGATTTTATTGAGGAGCAGGATGCCATTAAAATCGATGTGGACCAGGTCTTTGCCCAGTATTTTACCTTCAATGCCAATCCCCGTCTGACCTATCAATCCCTGAACTCCAATATAGAGCCTGATTACATAAATGTTAGTGTGGATAAGCCTGAACGGTTGGATATAGCAGAACAAGAGAAAGTTGTCTCCTTATACGTAGATAGGGGCCAGAGTGAAAAAGCAATAGTATTCCTATCCGACCAGATTATACTGGCCCCTGAAGATGTGGACACCTACATCAATCTTTCCAATGTTTATCTGGCAACGGGAGATAAAACCAGTGCTTTGGAGGTATTAAATTCATCCCTGGCGAATATCTCATTTTCCAAACGGTTGGCAGTCAACCAGGAGTTGACTGAGAGATCCAGACAAGCTGTTGGTCAGGTGGATGTGAAGGAAGCAGAATTCCTGGCCAAGCAGTTTGCCGTGATCGGTCAGTCCTTTTTGGACGAAGGAAAATATTTTGAAGCACTGAGGGCTTTTGAGTCGCTGGAAACCTTTAATCCTGATTATCCCGGCTTGAAAAGCAATATTAACTTTTGCAGGGAGAAGATTCGGGAAATTGAATTGCAGAAGATGATGGCCAACCTGGAAAAGGAAAAGGCCGCCGCGGAACGTCAGGCACAGGTCGAAGCAGCAGCTGAGGAATCCACAGCCGGTATCGAGGAAACTGCCCCGGTGGAGTTGCCGGAAACTGCTCCTGCGGTCATAGCAAGCAGCATAACAAAGAGAGGTTTTACCGATGAGGCTGGTAATCCGGATCCGGATAAAATGATAGATTTCTATCTTGCCAACGGAGAACTTGAAAATGCCGAATTCTTCTTAAAAGAACAGATAGAATCCGACTCTCAAAACATTGCTGCTGTGCTTAAGCTGGTGGAACTGTTGCAGGACCAAGCCAGATTTCAAAGGGCCAATGATTTAATGTCAGAAACGTTGGGTCAGCTACCGGAAAGCACTACAAGTTCGATCGTGGTAGAATTGCAGACTGCAGAAGAAGTCCAGTTGGAGCTGTCACATGCCACATTGCTTGCCAAGGCATATGAAAACCAGGGGGTGGACTATTTTAACAACAAAGACTGTACGAGTGCCCATCCGCTATTCAAGGATCTCTTAAATGCCGTTCCGGGTTATCCGGGGGTTGCCCAGCGTATTTCCAGTTGCGAGGAAGCATTGGGAATCAATCAGAAACTGGTTCTTAAGGAAACCACCAAAGCGGTTTTGACGGCGGACGTTATCAAAGCAAACGGGCAGATTTTATTAACCGGTATTCCCAGGTTTTCAATCATTTACCTGTTCAAACAGGGCAATCTTGTTCAGCAGCAGCAGGCAGAGCTTTCCCAGTTCAGAGCGGAACTGGAACCAGGGGAATACTCGTTGTTTATTCAATCCTATGGTTATGAGGATTATCAATCCAATATCACTATTTCTGCTCAAACACTGCTCAACGAGAATGTCACTTTAACGCCGGTCGAACAGGCCGTTGCAGAAACAGCCGAATCGGTTCAAACCCAGGAAGAAGTGGCGAAAGCGGCTCTAACTTCAGGTACAAGAATGCATCGGTTTGGTTGGTAAAGAATAGGTATATGTTGCAGATAAATTAAAAACAATTGACGAGGTGGAAACGAAAATGAAGTGTCGCATTCCGGTTCTCTTTTTTATATTTTCCCTACTCATGATTAATACCTTGCCGGGTCAGTCCACCAGTGATTCCGAAACGTCCGAGTCCCAAATCAAAATTGCTTGTGACGACAGCACCTGGGCTACTATCAAGAAATCTAGAAATATTGCCGTTTACAGTGAATTCTTAGCCACATGTCCCGATTCACGCTGGGCAGTTCTGGCAAAACACCTTATGAAGTCCTTTGAATTGGATGAGGCACAAAAAAACCAAAAAAGAGTTTCGCTTTCTACCAAGCATGACGTTGATTGGTAAATCCGGGTTTGTTCATGGATCAAACCAGATAATACATTTCAGGAAAAACGATGAAAATCACAGTTAAAATCAGTTTTATCACAGCCCTGTTGTTCCTCATTGTCGGATGCGCAACGCAACAGCTCCAACTGCCCACAACCAAAAATGTGGATAACATTATACTTTACGGCCGGACTAAAGTTGGTGGTAACCGGGTTCCCTGGACAGAGGCAAATCTGCATGTCAGAAAAGGCGACCAGATTTTGTTGCTGCTCTATGGAGATGTGAAAGTGAACAGAGGCTGGGTTAAACAGGAAGACATTTTGTGGTATCGAATTGGGAACAACATTCCGGAACGGGCGATCAGCGGCAGCGGCAATTCTGACTATATTTCCTATTTTACCGCTAAATCCACTGGAAAGCTTCAATTCGCCATAGCTGACGGCATCCCTGAATCAAAATATTTTGAAGATTTTACCCGCTGGAAAAAGGGAAAATACAATGCTTCCAGGTATTCCGATAACCAGGGCAGTTTTATCATAGATACATTTGTAACCTATAAAAGCAGCGAACAATTTCTACCTTCAGCCCTGGAAGATATCAGGATTTACAACCCCCAGGATCAGAAATTTGCCGTCAAGGTTGATGAATTTAAAGATGAATTCGGGTGGGTTGCTGATCTTTATGCCGACAAACAATCGGAAGAAGACGCAAAAACCAAAGAAGATCTAATCTGGGAGGAATATCTCAATAAAAATGAAGCGGAAAGCTATGTGGAATACATAACATTGTATGCCAACAGCCCCTATATTCCCGAAGCGAAAAAGAATTTGAACCTGGTTCTGTTGCAAAAGTATAAGGATGGGTTTTGGAGCGATAAACGAACCAAAGCTGTTGAAACAGCAACATTGATGGAAGAAATGACCGGATACGGTATTGGATTGGCAAATGCCATTCTGGCGGATATCAATTACCTGGGCTTAAATGGAGATCCCAATTTGGCAGAAGCAGTCTATCAGGCCAGCCAGGCAATGGAAAAGGGAGATCCTTTTGGAACCTATCTTTATGCCAAGTTTTTGTACCGGGGAATAGGGATAAAACAGGATGAGGCAAGAGCTGTGGATATGGCATATAGCATTCTACCCAAGATTTTGACCCAGGCTTATACGGATGACCCTCTAAACCAGTATGCATTGGGGTGGATGTATTTTAACGGTGTCGGTGTTCCGCAGAATCAGAAAGAGGCTTTTTCGTTGTACCAAAAAGCCGCCGCTGAAGCATATCCGGCCGCTCAATACAATGTAGGGATCGCTTATTTAAGTGGCGAGGGAGTGGATCAGGACTATGCCCTGGCGAAAAAGTGGATCGAAAAATATGCAGGACAGGGATTTGGTCGTGCGCAAAACGACCTGGGTTGGATGTATGAAAACGGCCTCGGGTTCGAGCGGGATATCAACAAGGCTGTAAACTGGTACAAGCAAGCCGCTGAGAAAGGCATTACCCTGGCACAGCTGAATCTCGGAATCATATATGAACAGGGGCGAGACGGAATAAAAAAGAACCTAAATGCAGCCAGACGCTGGTATCAACTGGCAGCTAACCAGGGAAATCCTACAGCCGTTAAGGCTTTAGAGGTTCTAAACGGTAAGTAGCGGCAAAGAACTCATTAGATTGGATGAGAGCATGGAAATTCTTCTCTTTGATCAAACAGCAACCGTGCCATGTGACCTAACTTTGTTATGGCATAGACCAGGAAACTGGCACATTTTAAGAAAATCCTAAAAACCAGGTGAAGGTTGAGATGTTTAATAAACGATTGATTGTTTTTCTGATCCTCTTGCAAATGATGGCTTTTGAATCTTTAGCCCAAGGAGTATCAACCAAGCAGGATGCCCTGGTTAAACGGATTGAAAACACATCGGACTATGAAAATCGAAGAGAACTCATTGCGCGCTTGATTCTGGCTAATCAGGAAGAGCTGAAGGCCAATCTCAACCTGTTGGATGGGAATTCGTTCACCAAACTTAAGATTGAGCACCGCAATATCTTACACCGGTTGTTGGGATTGTCGCCGGAGTTTTATTCCCAGCGCTATGCCAATGCCATAGACCTGGCAAACCTTTATTTCGAGATCAATATCAATGCCCCTGCAGCAAAAGTATTATTTGATGTGCTGAAAGCGACGCCTGAAGACAGCCTTACCGAACGCAATATTCTGTTGCAATACATCAGTAAATTCTACGCCAGAATGTACAATTACAAAGAGGCTGAAAATTACTTTTCAAAATATGCCCTGGGGGTCCGCTACACCATCGATTACGCCCAGGCTGCCGAAAATTACGAGATTCTGATTCATTATTCCGAGAGATCCAAAAGCGGACAGACCCATAAATATTATGCTTCCTGGTATACCTTGGCGAATTCGTTTGATGCAGAAGATGAGAAGATCAGGGTTCTGAACAAATGGATCGATTTTGGATTAAAAACCAAACACCCCGACACCAGAAAAACCGTGGATTTGTTGGCGGAGGTTTATATTGCCGGTGAGCAATGGCAGGACTTGAGTCAATTGTACCTGAGATATGCTTCTTCCATTGACAATCTGGATGAAGCCAATGATGTTTATTGGGGATATTATCAGGCAATGGAGATGCGAGACCAAATTCCGAATTTAAATATCCTTACCAGGCTCTATAATTATTTCAAAGCCAATGGCCAGTTAATTGAAGAACAGATTGTGCTGACCAGCATTTACAAGCACAAAGATTATCATGATAAAGCAAAAGCCCTTTCCAGATTGGCAAATCTAACGATTATCAATGAAGATTGGAACAACGCTTATATTTTTCATAAAGAGATTCTGAACCAGGAATTCATTATGCTATCACCTGAAGGTCCGGTGATTCTGGAAAACCTGATACGGGTTACGCAACGTCTCTCGCTGGATGATGAGTATATTTCCCTACTGACAGAAAAGATTTTTTCTACATCCACGTTTATCCTTCAGGTGGATAGATTCAACGGATACCAGGAACTGGAAGAATACTATGTGAATCGAGCCCGATACGGGGATGCCTTTGATTTGTTTGAGCGTTATGTGAATTCCGGCATAAACAACAAAAAGTTCTTGTACCAGGCATACATTTGGGGGGCTGAAGTCAAAGAAAAGACAGGTGAATTCGAAAAAGCCTTTGAGTTGTACCAACAGGCTTACAACAATGCTCCGGATTCGTTTGACAAAACAAAGGATCGCAAGATCAGTATAGCTCAAAAAATGCTGTTGGTGGCTAACTCGAAACTGGATTCCAAAGCACAGTTGACGGCGTACGGTCTTTTAAAAACGCAATATGAAGAATCAGACAGCGAGTTGCTGGAAGAAACGTTATGGAATATAGCCAGATTGCATGAGAGAGAAAACCGGACGGCTCAAGCAATATCTGCCTACAAGGAAGGACTCGCCTCGGCCAGAAGACATAGAAACATTAATGTAGAATCACAAATTCTGGCCCGTTTAAACAAACTGGAATCAGGTGATATTGTTCAAAAGCTGGCTCGCCTCAAAGAGCTAAGAACCACCCAGGAACAAACCGGAGAGAAGGAGAAATTAATCTTCACCAATCTCGAGATCGGAAATCTCCATTTGCAATTGGGCCAAATCGAGGACGCATTTGACTCTTACCAGGCTGCAGCGGAACACAAATCCAATTCACGATTTAGAATACAATTAAACCAATTGGTTAAAAGTGCCAACAATCTGTACAATATCGAACAATTCGAAAAATCCAACCGGCTAACCAACTTAATATCATCACTATTGCCGGAGGATGATATAGACAACCAGGTTATCCTTCTGAGAATACTTGCAAAGAACTACCTTGGGTTGAAGCAGTTCAACACTGCCTTGGAGACCATTGATAAAGCCTTGAATTCACCTTCAACAGAACAACGACACGCCAATTTTGTTCTGAAATCAGATATTCTTTTAAAACTGGAAAAATACGCTGAAGCCCGGGATCTGACCTTGAATCTGGATGCGAAGCAAGGCAAAGTGCGGATGAATCTTGGAATGGCATATTTTGGACTGAGAGATTATCCCAATGCTTCTAAGGTTTTTGAAAACATCAACAATCTGGAACCGGATGAGCTTAAAAATGTTGACCAGGCATTGGCTTATTCGATGCTGAGCCAGTCCCTGTTTTTTGGCCAGAGAATCAACGATGCCATTAAGGCCCAGCGACAGTTGATATCCTATTTGGAACAGAATGTAGAAACGGAACGACTTGGATCAGCCTTCCTGAATCTGACAAGGTTTCAATTGGCTGCAGGACAAATCAATGATGCGAAAGACTCTATATATCTGGCTGATATTATTATCGATAAAGATAGCAAAAACATGGCGAGATTGCTTTATTTTAGAGCCGAGGTATCGCAAAAACTGGGAAAAACGGATGAAGCGATCAAAAGCTATGGTCAGGCTGTTAGACTATCGTCCGGAATTAAAGATCAGTTTTTTCTTGGTTCAGTCTATTACGGCAGAGGAACGGCATATTACAAAAAACTGTTGCTGGAGCAAGCCCGGTTTGACCTTGAACAGTCGATTACATTTTTCTTAGGTGCCGGTGAGAGACAATCCATTCTTCAATCCCAGCTGGCTCTGGCTTCCGTTAATATCGTTGGGGCCGATTACAGGGCTGCCGGCGAAATTCTCAATCGATTAAAGGCCGATCCGCAAAATGAAGACAGCATGGGGGAGATTCTTTTAGGGTTGGCCAGTCTGAATGCCGATCTGACAGAGTACAAAGAGGCGCTGCAGACCACAGACCAGGCAATTGAAATATTCAAAAAGCAGAACAGTATGGCTCAGTTAATGGAAGCTACCAATATCAAAGCGTCCATTTTCCTGAGGATGGATGATTTCAACTCTGCTGAAGTGAATTTCAACAAGGCACTGGAATACAACCAAACACTCAACAACGAACTGTTTACTGCTACCGTCGTGAACAACCTGGGGGCGTTGTATCAACAGACAGGCAAATATGAGCAGGCGCTGAATTCCTATTTAAAGGCGGGTCAAATACAGAGTGACCTGGGATTTGAAGCAGAACTGGCGCTGACAATGAATAATATTGCCACCAGCTACATGTCATTAAAAAAATATGACAAAGCCATCGAATACCTGGCAAAAAGCAGGGATATAGCAGAAAAATATGACCTTAGGCGGGATATCTCTCGAACCTATTCCAATGAAGGGATTGCTTTGTTTCAGTTGGGAAAATTAAAAGAAGCAAAGGCATCCCTGCGACAATCCTACGATCTTCAACAATCACTCGGACTGAACATCGATCAAGCGCAAACTTTAAACAATATTGCTTTTATTGAAAAAGAACAGGGGAACCTGGAAATTGCGGTGGATACTATTCAGGACGCCTTGAAACTGCTCTCAGAGAATATGAGAGGTGATAATCAACAATTTCCCAATCCGGATCTGGAAACAATCACCTCTCCCAACCTGGTTAAAAACCTCCTGTTGAATAAGGGATTCTGGTTAAGAGATCTGGCAGCCAAGGATTACACAAGGCGAGCATCTTATCTCAAAGCAGCGGCGGACAGTCTTTCCAAATCGATCGATTTGCTGGAAATCATTCGTCATCAACTGAAGGGAGGTCAATCCCAGGAATTGCTGGTGGCAGAAAACATCGATGTTTTTGAGCAGTTGATCAAAATTCAATACGACATTGGCAAAATGGAAGGAAGCGAAAGGTATTTTGCCGGTGCTTTTCCTATTGCTGAGCAATCCAAAGCACGATCTTTTCTCGATAAGTTCCAGGAACAAATTGCCTTTTCCAATATTGCGCTTCCCAAGTCATACAGAGACCGGGAAAACCTGGTGAAATCCCAGCTGGTAAACGTAAACGGGGCCTTGTTCACGGAAATCAACAAACCGGAAAGCGAGAAAGATCAAAAGAAAATCAAACAGCTCAACCTCAAAAAAACAGAGTTGCAGCTGGCCTTTAACAACTTAAAAAAGGAACTGGAAGAGAAATATCCCAATTATGCCAATGTCAAATACCCCAAAATCTACGATTTAAATCTGCTGCGGGCTAGAATCATCGATCGCACCAGCGCGGTGATTTCTTATTTTTCAGGAAATGAAGCGTCTTACGGCTGGTATATCTCCAAAAAACAATTAAAGATGGTTAAATTTCCGGCCAAAGCTGACTTGAAAAAACTGATTGAAAAATATCGCATTACCTTGAAGGATCCGCTTTCATTTTACGATGACGAGGAAGACGCAGAAGTGGACAATCGCAGATTGCATCTGGCAATCGGTCTAAAGCTTTATGATACCCTGATCAGACCTTTTGACATCGAACCGGAAATAAAATCAATTCTGATGCTTGCAGATGGAGCTCTCCATTATCTGCCTTTCGAAACATTGATAACCAAGCTGGATATCAGCAGCAAAGGTTACCAGGCAGCCAATCAACGGTATCTGATAGAAGATTATTCCGTCTATTATGCACCGTCTGCGTCTGTTTTAGGGGCTGCAATGGACAATCTCAGACAGCGCACTGATAAACCGGATGATTCCAATACCTTTTTAGGTTTTGGAGATCCGGAATTCTCCCTGGCCAAAGCGGATGAGACTGTTAAAGCTGATCCTGTATTCAAGCAAAAAGGTTTTTACGAGTTATCACGACTTCATGCAACAGCCACTGAAGTCAACAAAATCTCTTCACTATTTTCAAACAGCAACCAGGTATTCTATCAACAGGGGGCCCTGGAGGAAAAAGCAAAGGAATTGTCGGAAAGCTACAAATACATTCACTTCGCAACCCACGGTATACTGGATGAAGAAAACCCGGAGTTTTCCGGGGTGGTGTTGAATCTGGTTCGGGAACAGAAAGAAGATGGATTTTTAAAATCGTCCGAGATCTGGGATATGCGGCTCAAAGCGGATTTAGTGACCCTGTCGGCGTGTGAGACAGGACTCGGAAAAATCGTCAGTGGTGAAGGGATGGTCGGGTTGACCCGGTCATTTCTTTATGCCGGATCAGCATCTGTTGTAGTTTCTTTGTGGACAGTGGCGGACGATTCTACAAGCGAACTGATGATTAATTTCTATGAATATTTGAAGCAGGGATATCCGAAAATCGAAGCGCTTCGACAGGCGAAACTGGAATTTGTCGTTAAACAACAGAAAACAGGTGATTTTCAGGATCCGTTTTATTGGGGACCGTTCGTTCTGAACGGCATGCAGCAGTGACATTAACCCTGGAACTTCTGTCTCAGGGGTTCCAGTTCTTTTTGGCTGAACTTCTGCGTTTTTGTTTCACTAGCCCTTCGTTTTAAGTCTTCAGGAACCACTCCCAACAACTCCATTTCAAATTCCAGCCAGACACCAAATTTTTCGTAGACTAAATCTCTCATATCAAGCGATATACTCAATATGTCACGAGCTGCTGCACCTTTGTTAAACACAAAATTGGCATGATACGGGCTGATCTCCACGCTTTCATTGCTTAATTGCCGGACTCCGGCGTCTTCCAACAACATGCCGCTGGGAATCCCGACGGTATAGTCATTTTTGAAAACACAACCACAGGAAGGATACATAAATTGATGCTTGCTTTCCCTGTCACTTCTGCAAAAATCCATGTGGTTTTGAATGTCTTCCGGATTGCCCTTGCTTAACTTGAAGGTCACTTCTGCGACAATGTTACCATTTTCCATGAAGACGGTGTCCTTATAGCCATGAAACACACCAGAACCTCTGTAGGTCTTTACTTTTCCGGATTTGTTGACAGCTGTCACCGATTCAACGATCTGACTGATTTCTCCGCCATAACATCGAGCATTCATACGCACGGTCGAGCCGATTTGTCCCGGGAGATAATTCATCCAGCTGACTCCTTCCAATTCATTATTGAGACAGGCTTCTACAAACTGGGTATTTTCTACACCGGCTTGGACTCTTACGATCTCTTTGTTTACTTCAATATCGTTGAGATTGTTACACAAAAGAACCGTTCCCGGCCAATGATCATCCATCACAAGAGAATTGCTCCCTGCTCCCAGGATAAAACAAGGTACGTTGTTTTCGCGAATAGCTTTCAATTCACGGGAGAGCTCATCTATATCAGCCGGGGCAAAAATGTTATCAGCGGTACCACCAGTTTTATAATAGCTGATATCCTTCAGTAGCATGTCAAATAGGTGTGCTTGTATCGATTAAATGGCTAAAGGCTAAAAATCTCTACTCTACATTTAATCCACGGGAAATACTACCTGGGCGTTTAGAAATGAATTTTAATCGAAATTTAACGATGGATGTGGGTGATCTTCCAAGAAAAAAAGCTACAAATCTCTTTCTAATCTTAAGCCGACCGTTTGTTAATCTGCTTGGGAAAGGGTTTCTCCCTGTTTTTTCCAGCTGCTTCTCGTTCCAGGTCTTTTAGATGTTCCCTGTAATCTTCCAGAATTTCCCTGTAGTCCAAATCACAATACTTAAGCGCGAGTTGAATCTCACGCAATCGAGCTTCGGCACTTTCCATTGATCTTCTCTTCAAATAAATCATGTGGCAAGTATTCAATCCTGGTTAAAGTCCTGATAATTCTTCATCAAATCCAACATGGCCCGCATCAATGCCGCCTTGACCTTCAAGCGTTTATTTTTGCAAAAGTCCTTGAAGTCCATGTAGATTTTTTCATCCACTTGATTGGTCAAGGTAACATTTTTCTCGACGGTTATATTAAAGGGATCCGTAACTGATTGAAGCAAATCCCGATTAGAAAAAAGCTGTTTGACCTCTTGCTCATGTTCCAAAAGGAATTCCAGCAGTGATCGACTTCTTTCATCAATGCTTTGTAAATTGCTTTGAGGCATGCTTTAAAGTATTTGCTATAATATGCAATGGACTGCTTGTAATGTCAAGTAAATCTTACAATTAAGTAAGATTTGATGTCGAATAATATTTCTCATAAGGATTGAAATTTAAGGGGAATGCCAAAAGCATACAAAAAATCAAAGCTTTGAAGCTTTATAAAAATAATTTATTTGAAAGCT
>JAKSDL010000797.1 GCA_022360105.1 Pseudomonadota bacterium | reverse complement strand
TATTGTTTCCGCTGTTCGAGGAGAAGTTCTGGAGGGTATGGATCTGCTGGCCAATGATCCCGCTTCTGCAGTTATCACACAGGTTGACTCCGTGAGTTCGCAGGGAGGAAGCATCACTCAAAATACAGATGGTATCACCTTTGATTATACGCCGCCTGCCGGCTTTTATGGAATCGATACGTTCAGGTATATGATCGCTGAAGCTGATGCGGAATCTTTGAATTTGTTGGTGACAATACATGTTCGGCCTGCTGATGGTGTTGAAGAGGTCAGCATTGCGGTGGATGATTTGATGACTTGCACCCCCGAAGAAGGTGTATGCACGGCTGTTTTGGACGTTCTGGCAAATGATGTGTTATTAAATTCGCAAACAACTTTCCACAGCTTTGATACGGTGAGTGAGAAAGGAGCCACTATCAGCCTTGAAAATGGACTAATGGTTTATTCCTCACATTTTCCTTTCGAGAAGGATCGTTTTACCTACACCTTGATCGATCCCACCACTAATCAACTAAGTCTTCCTGCCACGGTTGAGGTTGCTCAGGTGAACTTTGCGGTGGATGATTTGATGACTTGCATTCCCGAAGAAGGCGTATGCACGGCTGTTTTGGACGTTCTGGCAAATGATGTGTTATTAAATTCGCAAGCAACTATCCACAGCTTTGATACGGTGAGTGAGAAAGGAGCTACTATCAGCCTTGAAAACGGACTAATGGTTTATTCCTCACATTTTCCTTTCGAGGAGGATCGTTTTACCTACACCTTGATCGCCCCCACCACTAATCAACTAAGTCTTCCTGCCACGGTTAAGGTTATCCCGGTGATTTTTCATGAACCATTTGAAAATGCAGGTGTGTTATCTGATTATACAGCCTATGAGGAAACCGGCGCCGTTTGTGGTCCTGACATCAATAGCCGATGGACAGTGGACGCTGGATCGCTTGTTGTCACTGACTCATGTGGACAGTGGCTGCCAAATGGAAGTGTCGGCAGTCTCTTAATCAGGAATACGGACGTCTTTGGTGATGGGACCTATTACATTGATATTGGAGGACCGGGGTCGGATAACGATCATTTGGGACTGGTTTTTGGTTTTAGAGATGTAAATAACAATTACCGTGTTTTTGCCAGCCAGGAACACAGGAAAATTTATTTGACTGAAATGAGCGAGGGAATTCTGTACGCCATTGCAACCATCGATTATTTATCGGTAGATAATGAGGTGGTCAAAAACCTGAGTATCACACTTGATCAGAATAGTTATGCTATTAATTATAATGATGAAATAAGCTTGGAAGGTGAACTGACCGGAGAGGTTTCGGCAGAGTTTGCGCCGGGTCAGATAGGAATTTATGGGGCCTGGATGGATTATGGCCAATTCGACAATCTATTGTTTCAACCCACTGTTACTTTTGAGGATCTCAGTGGAGCCTATATTTTCCAGGCGGCCGGAGGTGATCTTGCCAATCGCTATATCTGGGGCGGTTCCGGCAGTATTGAGAATGGGCCGGGATATTTCGATACATACAATCACCTTGTAGGTGATGGAGTCCCTGCAGATACAATAACCTGGACGTTAACAGCCGTTCCTGATGAACCGGAAACCTATACGATCCAATCACATTATCATGGTTTGTACATGGATGGAGACGATAGTGAGGCATTCGATTATTCTTCTGATGATCGCTACGAGGACACGATTGTTTCCAGACCTGCACAACATGATGATTCTCAGAAATGGATTGTGAGGAGACTGGCAAACGGCCACGTCACGATCCAGGAGAAAACCAACAGTTACTTTTTAAGCAACGACTTCTACATTCAGAAGACCGTTGCCGATCGTAGCGGAAATGTGGAGTGGATCGCAACCCCTCAACCTGAAAACTCTAACTAGGATCGCCTTCCTTAAATTGTCGCAGGTCCGCAAAACTCTTCCTGAAATGCTTAGCAACGATTCAGGAGCATTGTCGGATCTGCGCAATGCGATTTCACACCACATATTTTTCAAATAATGAGACGTGAAATGTTGACATTTCGGAAGTCAAAAATTCCGCAAAAAATATATCTTATTAAAACCTTCGATTTCCTTGTTCAAACAGTGTTTAAATTTATCCTCCCTATTTGATAGCCGGTATATATGCCAAATTTCAATATATCAACTACGTCCCGCATTACGTCCCGCACTACGGTTTTGGATCATCCTGTTAAGGAAAATCCCTGGCCATTTTCTCCGTAGCTAAACCAGTAGATATCCCTTACTGTTAAGAGGAGTATTAAATCTTTACGTTTCCGATATTATCATGACCTCTGCCAGGCGCAAACAATTGCAACTTACGGCTTATTGTTTGCCTTTTAACCACAGGCAGGGTTTGTATATTTGGTATCAAAGGATTAAAATTATCAAGATTAAGGGCAGATCGTCTGAATGGAATGCAAAGGGACCATGAAAAAAATTATATTGCTTTTGCTGATCATTGCTGCCGGAATTGGTTGCTTTTTTCAAGCTAAAGTTCCAATCCATGAAGCCTCAAGAAAAGGCGACCTGGAAAGTATTAACAGGTATCTTGATGAAGGTGGGGATATTGATGCACACAGTCCCAAAGATATCATTTCAAGATTCACCATGAAGGAAACCCCGCTGCATCATGCAGTCATCGGCAATCAGATAGAAGCTGCAAAGTTGTTGTTGGATAAAGGGGCAAATCCCAATTCTCAAAACACCTTTGATATGACGCCATTGCATTATGCTGTAGCTAGCGGTCATACGGAGATGATAGCACTTCTGCTTGAAAGGAAAGCCAATCCAAACGCTGCCGGCAGGCACAGGCTGTCTCCTTTGCAGTTTGCCCTGTCCAAGGATTATTCCAATTATTTAAAAGCTCCGCTCCGTCCCCATGCTCCGTCACTTCAATTCGGGATGATAGATATGTTGTTGTCAAAGGGTGCCGATTTGGAACACAGGGATCAGTCTGGCGCAACAGCATTCCTGATTGCCTCGAAATTGTTGTCAGTGGAGTTGTTGCAACATCTTCTGAACAAAGGGGCTGATCCTTTGGCTTTAAACGATGCAGGAGAAAATGCCCTGTTTTTTCTTCTTGAGGCAACAGGATCTGCCGTAGATGAAAACAGCCATGCTCTCAATATCTTTAAGTTTCTGACTGAAAAAGGAATTGACATCAGGCACAAAAACAACAAACAACAGTCACTAATACATTATGCCTGTCATCAGGAAATAATGGATTACCTGATTAAACAGGGTTTGGATATCAATGCAACAGATGCCAATTCCACGACACCAATCCACGGCCTTTTGGTATCGCTCGATTGTCATCAGCCCGATGCATCCATAAAGCGACTGCTGATAGCCGGAGCAGATCCTAATATCAGAGATACTAAAGGTAGAACACCATTACATCGGATCACAGGCAGTAAATCACATTTATCGTTACTGCCATTGCTACTGGAGCATGGAGCGGATCTTTCCGTAAGATCAAAAAAATATGGTGATACCCCACTCCACTTAGCTGCGAGAAACCGGTATGCGACCGCTGAAATCGAACTCTTGTTAAAACACGGGGCCCATATCGATGAGCAAAATGATGCGGGATGCACGCCTCTGCACAAATCGATTTTTGCGGAGAACCAACCGGAAAATTTCGGTTTATTGGTGGCCAAAGGAGCCGATGCGAATATTCAGGAGAAAAACGGAGTCGCTCCCCTTCACCTGCTCGCAAGTAATCAAAAGCACTTTGAACTGTGGGGCACATTGCTTCTGAACCAACAGGCTAACGTATCCATTGTAGATAATACGGGTCGAACACCATTGGATTGGGCTGTGGAATCTAAAATTGAAAATGCTGTTACAGCATTGAAAAAACGAAATGCACCAAGAGGGTCGATCACAAGAACAGAAAGAATAACCTTTAAGGAAATATTATGCCAGAAATACTGAAACAAGTCAGGCAACCTTCAAGTATATTCATTCAATCGTTCCTTCCATGGTTATTGATGGCGACAACCCTCGCAGGTTGCAGTGCTCATGATCCATATCCCGCTGAATGGCCACCCATTGTAATTTCCACCAGCAACAGCTGCAACTTCACTCCGACGGTGTATCGTAATTTCAATCGTGACCATTGGGGACAGAAAAATATTATCGATATCCTGTTTGATAAAAAGCACACTTTGTTACTAAAAACGGTGTTTGTGTCGATTGCACAACCGGAACCAGATCAATTGAATGTCGGGCTTTTCAACGCCGAAGGTAGGTGTATCTATAAAAAAACACTGTCAATCGCCGGAGGTGACTATAAATGTGTAAACGGCTGGTTACGAAGGGATACCGTGAAGGTAACCAATAGCGGCGGTTTTCGGGGAACCGAAAACAATACTTTTGAATTGATCCAGCAGGATGACTATCTGGTTTTTAAACAACTAACCTTGTCAAAAGGGTGGTTCGGTTTATTCCCGGTTCGCGGAAGAGGAACCAGTTGGGGACGTTTTAAATCCACCAATTACCTGACCAAGCTTTATGCTTCCGGATCTGAAAAACCAAATGCAGAAACAAAGGAATGCCTTTTAACTGAGCCTTGAAAGGCATAAACAAGTCACTTGAAAAGTTCATTCTTGACAACCCGTTAAAAACTCTTAACCATTTTGAACAAAAAATCGACTTGACAACATACCAATCGGTTAGTATCTTTTTTATAAAACAGGATAAAATATGGAAACAAAAGAAAAACTATTACAGACATCTTTCCAGTGTTTTCTGGAACACGGCTATGAAAAAGCCAGCATCAGTAAGATCACCGAACAGTGCAATATTACCAAGGGAGCTTTTTATCATCACTTCAAAACCAAGGAAGAAGTTTTTCTTGCTGTCATGAACAGCTACTTTTATGAAGTGGAGAAATGGATCAGGGAAAAGATATATTCCTCAGAGGATATGAAAACGATGATTCCCAGAATATTGGACTACCCGGGGTATTTTGAAGATATGAAGTTTGCGGCAAATATAAATGAAAAACATTATATTCTTTTGCTTAACGCCATGCGGAGGTTTCCCGAATTTAAAAAGAAGGTGGCTAATATCTATTCAGGCAGCATGGATCTGTTTTGCCAGCGAGTCAGGGAAGCGCAGATCAACGGCGAGATAAGAAAAGATATTGATGCTGATTCGTTAGCCGTTCATATCTTCTCCCTTGCGGAGGGATTTATTTTAATGGTGGTACTGCTTGACGACATAACCAAGATTAAAGAGGAAGGAGCTAAAATATCAGCAGGCTTGTGGGATATGATCAAAAGATAGGGCGATCGCTGCGAAGATCCTATTTTTTGATTCATTTGATTTAAAATAAGATTTGCAGCATCGGTATGTCTAGAAACATACCAAACGGTTAGTATGGATTAAAGTTTTTTCAACTTTAAGATTAGTTTCATTGTTTGCGAGGGCAAATAGAGATGAATCCTTCGCATTTAACAGCAAAATTGAAGCAGAGGAGATTTTATTATGTTGGATCGGCTATTAAGGAGATTTAAGCAGCTTGCTTTGAATCGAAGGAAAACCGTCATAACGGTGACCCTGCTGGCGACTTGTATAATGGGGTATCTGGCCGGAACGATCGGTGTGGATATGAAATGGGTTACCCTTTTACCGCAGTCGGAACCGGCTGTAAAGGAATGGATCGAAGTCCTGGAAAATTATCCGATGGGTTCAAATTATATGATTGTAGTTGAATCTGAAGATCCGGTTTTAACGGAACGAGCCGTCGAAGAAACCACTGAAAGAGTAGAAGCCCTGACTGACGTTGTGACGGCTACCTATGGAAAGCTTGATGAGAGATTTCTCATTCAACACGGGTTACGAAGCATAAAACCCAAGGACTTGCGACGATCGGTGGACGTTTTTTCCAATCCGGCACTTGTGCCTTATTTGACTCATCTTAACGATGATTTTGAGAAAGAGTTTTCAGGTGATGCGGAAAAAGTGCAAGACCAAGAGAGGGAACTGACTGCAACTATGGCGGCATTGGAGGATTTTGTATTGATGCTGGATGATGCCGCGGGAGGTGCTGAGATCGAGAAGTCGCGTATACTTCGCACAGTTCGCGACCTGTCATCGGGAAATCCATATTTTTTATCGTTGGATAAAAAAATGGGCATCATTCCGGTCGCGGTTAAGGCGTCTTCAACGGACTGGGGTAAGCAGGTTCACGTTGACGAACGAATAAGACCTGTGCTGCGGGAAATAGAAAAGGACATGCCGGGTATTCGAATCGGAACCACGGGCATGATTCCTACTGCCCGCGATGAACTTGAATCCATGGGGCCTTATACCTTTGTATTAACATTAGCGGCTCTTGTTTTGATCTTCACAGTATTGGTCTGGAACTTCCGGTCTCTGGTAATACCGATACTAGGTATGACACCGATAATCATAGGAATTATCTGGTCCATGGGATTTTATCGGCTAACGATTCAAGATCTCAACATCATGACGGCTATGATCATGTTGGTGCTGATTGGTTTGGGTATCGACTTCTCGATACATGTGATTACCCGTTTTTATGAAGAACGTTCTTCCGGTCATAGTCTTGACGCAGCTCTTGAGAAAAGTGTTGTGGTAACCGGCAGGGGCGTCTTGGCGGGAGCGTTGACAACTGCACTGGCATTTTTTGCTCTGATGGTGGGTGATACCAAAGGAATTGTTGAATTCGGATTCTGTGCGGGAAGCGGAATCGTGATCTCATTGCTGGCCATCTTTTTTATCCTTCCGACTCTGCTCGTCCTGAGAGATAACCGGCTGACTCGGAAGGGGAAGGCGATTGAAAGCAGAGATTTTGTGTTTTTAGGTAACCTTGCATCCCGAGTGACAAAAAGGAGGAGGTTGTCGTTTGTTGCTGCTTTAATTCTGATTGTCGTGGCAGTGATGCAACTGGGCAATCTGAAGTATGAGTACAATCTTCTTGAGCTGGAACCGGCAGGTCTTGAATCTGTGAGGTTACAGAAAGAGATAATCGATCGGTACAAAATGTCTGCTGAACTTGCGTTTACGACGGTCGAAACCGTGGAGGAAGCGCGGGCAATATCCAAACGGTTAAAGAAGAAGAAAACTGTTGGGGATGTAGATGCAATTCATCGGTGGATACCGGCTCCCGACTGGATAGAACAGAATGACGAATCAATTAGAACGCTACGAGCCCGGTTGGCAGAGTCTACAGGATCGAATTCCTTCTCGGAACAGTCACAGGCATCAAGAAAGCGGTTGGGTGAAGAGATTCAAAGACTGCTTTATAACCTTATTGAGTTGGAGGAGCTTTCATTTATCGGTGGGCAGGACAGAGTGGTTGCAGCGATAGAAAGAGTTACCGGCGGCGAGGCTCAAAACGGCATTCTGGTGAAGCTGATCGATCATTTCAAAAGCGGTTCTATAACCTGGAAACGTATAGACGAATTCGCAGACACTTTTTCGGGTTCGTTGAAGTTCAGGTTGGAAAGGATGGTTGAGTATGAAGGCCCTGTAACCGAACAGATGCTGCCGGAAAAGCTGCAGGCGTTATACAGAAATCCTGATTCAGGTCGTTACCTGGTTCAAATCTACCCAAAAAAGAACCTGTATGAATATGACCCGCTGATTCGATTTGTAGATAGTGTCAGCTCTGTATCAGATCGAATTTCCGGAACACCGAAATTGCTGCTGTTGATAAATGAAGCCATGGTGAGAGACGGTAAAAAAGCCCTCATTGCAGCGGCCCTGGTGATTATCCTGCTGTTGGTTTTAGACATGAGGAATCTGACGGCCGCATTTACAGCTACGATTCCTCTTTTTTTCGGAGCGTTATGGATGGTGGCAATGATGGCTGTTTTGGGAATAAAGCTCAATTTCGTCAATATCATTGCTGTTCCTGTAATTATCGGGATTGGAGTGGATAACGGCATCCATATTCTTCACCGCTGGAGACAAGAAGGAGTGGGTGGCGTCCGACAGGCGGCCACAAAGGTCGGTCATGCGATTTTGATGACTAGCATCACCACGATGATAGGATTTGGAAGCATTGCTTTTTACACTCACCGCGGGATGGCAAGTCTTGGATATGTCCTTTTTCTTGGGGTTGGATTTTGTTTTATCTCAACAATTATTGTTCTACCACTTATGGGATCGTTTGTTGAGAAAAGGTTGATGAAGAAATTTAATCCTTTGCAATCCGGCAACAATGAAGCAGTTAGCCGTTCATAAAATCGATGTTTAGTAACAATAGAGGAGAAAAATCATGAAAACATATCAAGCTATTAGCCTGTTTCTTCTGCTTGTCTTCATTCCCGGATTCGCTATTGCCGGAGAGATAACAGCAGCCGAGATACTCAAAAAGGTTGATGAAGTGGAGAAGTATGACCATGCCATAGCAGAAACCGAACAAATCATTACAACGTCGGGAGGAGATAAGCGCTTGTTGAAAATAAAAAGTTGGGCGGTTGAAACCGGCGACAGCCAATTGTCTGTATACACCTATCCCAAAAGGGTTAAGGGAGTAAAGATCCTGATGCTGAACGACGGAGACGATATCTGGAGTTATTCTCCTAGAACCCGTAGAATTCGCCATTTAGCTTCCCACGCCAAAAAGCAAAAGGTGATGGGTTCGGATTTTACCTATGAAGATATGGGTGGCGGGAAAATGAGTGAGAAGTACGTCGGAATGCTCCTGAAAGATGAAGTCCATGACGGATTAGACTGTTATGTGGTGGAGCTCAAGCCCACACCTAAAGGACCAAGCTATGAAAAAATCACGGCCTGGATAGGAAAACACGATTTTGTAGTGAGGAAGATTGATTATTACAACGAAGGTGACAGCAAGGCGTTTAAAACCCTTATTCTTAGAGACGTGCAAAACATATCGGACCATCTGGTTCCTATGGAGATGACAATGACAAACCATGAGGACGGTGGCACAACTCTAAACCGTACATTGAATATTGATTTTGACACGCCGATAAAAAAAAGCAGATTTAAATCCAATCGTTTGAACAGGTAGCTAAATGAAATTAAAATTATCAGCTTTTTTTGTGATCCTTTTGGTCTACTCAATTCCTGCCATTTCCCAGGAGTCGGACCTTGAGTTTTCCGGCTACCTGGAAAATACCCTGACGGCTGACGAAAACAAGGCTCAGGACAAAACGTTGATCGCAAATGAAACCCGGGTAAGACTGAACATCAAAAACAGCTATCGGGAGAAGGGC
>JAKSDL010000745.1 GCA_022360105.1 Pseudomonadota bacterium | reverse complement strand
GCCCTTCTCCCGATAGCTGTTTTTGATGTTCAGTCTTACCCGGGTTTCATTTGCGATCAACGTTTTGTCCTGAGCCTTGTTTTCGTCAGCCGTCAGGGTATTTTCCAGGTAGCCGGAAAACTCAAGGTCCGACTCCTGGGACAGTGCCGGACTTGCACCAAGGACAATTATCCCGAAAGATATCAATAATGTTTTCTTCATCCCTCTCACCTGTTCAAACGGTTGGATTTAAATTTTCCGGCTTTGATCGGGGTATTAAAATCTATTTCCAATGTCAGGTTTTTTGTTGTTCCCCCGTCTTCATGATTCTGCATGACCATTTCCATGGGGACCAGGTGACCCGACTTGTTTTGCACATCCCGAAGAAAAAGAGTCTTAAAAGGTTTTTTATCTCCTTTTTCAAAATAGTCGATCTTCCGTGCAACAAAGTCGTGTTTTCCGATCCAGCCAATAATACGTTCATAGCTTGGTCCCTTTGGTGTGGGAATCATCTCCAACACATAACAGGAGACAGCCTCGAAATCCTCTTCTCCGATCAGCTTGCCGGTGTATTTCTCGCTCATTTTGCCACCGCCCATATCCTCGTAGGTAAAATCCGACCCCATGACCTTCTGTTTTTTTGCGTGAGAGGCCAGGTGGCGAATTCTGCGAGTCCTGGGAGAATAGCTCCAGATGTCGTCACCATCGTTTAACATCAGGATTTTGACTCCCTTGACTCTCTTGGGATAGGTGTAGACTGCCAACTGCTTGTCACCGGTGTTCACCGACCAGCTCTTGATTTTAAGAAGCCGCTTGTCTCCATTGGAAGTCGTTATGGTCTGTTCCATAAACACAACGGCATGATCATATTTTTCTACCTGGTCGACTCTCTTGAGAATATGCTCGGCTGTCATACCTTGAGCCAGCAGAAGACCGGGTAACAAGAGCAAACAAAATAACATTTTCAATATAAGTCTGAGTTTCATGATTTTCTTCTCCTGTTGAAATGTGAATTAAAGTGTATTTGCTGCATCAGGGGTTTTACTGTTTTTAGTAGACGAAGAAACCGATCGGCCAACGATTCTTTTTTCGACAAACGAGCCAACCAAAGGGAGCACCAGAATTGACGAGACAAAACAGAATCCAACACCGATAAACAGGACGTAGCCAAGACTGGCCATACCCCTGTGTGTGTAAAAGGCAATACTGCCGAAGCCAATCATGGTGGTAAGCGCAGTCATCAGGATGGCATGACCAACTTTTGCAGTGGCTTTATTGATCCCGCCAATTCCCTCCTGCCGCCAGCGATGAATTATGTGAATGCCGTTATCGACACCGATACCGATGATGACAGGGACAGCAACGATATTGACAAAATTGAGCTTGATTCCTAAAACCGACATCATCGCAACCATCCAGAGCGTCCCGAATATCAAGGGAATCATTGCTGTGAGTGCGGAAGTTATGTTTTTCAGATCCAAAAGCAGTAACAGAATGATAACCAGCGCCGCTGCTATCAGTGCTTTTTTTCCGTCCCTCACCATGGCTTCGTTTACCAATAGCATCAGTTTCGGTGTGCCGGCGATTTTGGAGGAAACCGAATCGACGCTGTCGACAAATCGAACCAGGGGATCATATTCATACAGGTTTTTCTTCGGATAGATCTGCACCAGGTAACGACCGGTTTCGGGGCTTTTATACAAATTCTGCAGTTTTTTCGGCAGCATCTGTTCCGTAACAGGGCCTTCGTGCTCCGTCATTTCCAAGAGTCGCTGCTTGAAGTGCTTGGAAAAGATATCCGCAAAAGCAGCGATTTGGGTCCAGTCTGTTTCGCCTTCTTTCAGGCGACTGATCAATTCAACCAGTTTACCATCCTGTTCTTCACCTCCGGTTACCCGCTCAATGGCTGCCACTACCCTGTCCTGACCGCCGATGAATGAGAGTTCTTCGATCTCTATCAAGTTAAACATCAGCCTTTGGAGCTGATTTGCCAGTTCCTGCCTTGCCGCAGTTGCATCGGCTGTGAACGTGTTCACAATGCCACTCTGCTCAAGGTTTGCCCTCAGCTTCCTGATCGATCGATCGTTTTGATCAATCCAACCGGTTTCAGGGATCCAGCGGTCAATTGAGTCTACATCCCCGACTACCTTTTTCTTTTTCAAGCGTTTGGTGATAGCCCTGGATGTTTCAATTGAATCGACCGTTGTAAACGCCAGATCCGCGGACATCTTAAAACGACTGACAATTTCCTTGTGCAAGCGAACCGATTCCAAACCCTTTGGTTCCAGCTCCAACAGGTTGTATTCGTACTCAAGATCCTTCAATTGCAAAACTGCAACTACGATTAACAATAATCCGATAACCAGGGATACGATCCGCCTTGCGCTTACTCCGGAAGCAATATTACCCAAAATTACAAAATCCCGGCTCTTAACCGTTTGCCCCAGGCGGGACAAGCGATTGTCTCTCAATACCAGTAGGGTCGGCAGTATAAAAAAGATTGCCAGCAGAGAGATAACAACACCACTTCCGGCACAGAAACCAAACTCGGCAATCCCCCTAGTATCTCCAACCATTAAAGCAAAGAAAGCCAACGCAGTGGTCAGAGCACTGGCCAGTACACCCCTGCCCGTAATCACAACCGTTTTTTCCAGGGCTTCCTCCAATGAACGGCCGCCAGACCTCTCTTCATAAAACCGGGTAATGACGTGAATAGAAAAACCGATCCCCAGGCCGATGAGGACTAACATTATCATAGCCGTCAAAATGTTGAGATCGACAATGGTCAAACGGAAAAATCCCATCGACCAGATAATACCGATCACAATGGGGCTCATCCCCAGTAGAGGAATGACCAGGGATCGATAATTCCAGACCAGGAGCACAAAAACCAAGACAAGCGCGAACAACGTTAACCAGAAAGTATACGGACCCATGGATTCCAGTTCATCACGCGCTATAGGAATCATTCCCGTTGTTCCGATGCGAACACCGGGCATGGAGGATTCGATATCCCACAAGACGGGTCTCATTTTTGTATCCACATGAATCTGTTTCCCCCAATCGAGGGAAGAAGCCTTGACAGCTACCGGTATGATTCCCATTTTTTTATCCAGCGACAGCAGATAGGGATTGCCCGAAGATAAATCCCGAACCGTTCTCATAATCAAGGTACGGTCCACAGTGATACCTTTTGCGGTTTCATCCAGCATTAAGATAAAATCCTCCAAAGCGGCCATTACAGCCACCAACTCCCTTTCCTGGTCTTGCACCTTTTCAGCGTCACCTGAAAACTCCTTTTCAAAATCATCATTCAGATGAGTGAGATAAGGAACCAACCTGGCATCGGAGAAAACATCCACCGATCGTCTCAAATCTTTTGGCTTAATAGTTCGTAAGCCGTGCTGAACCAAAAACTCCTCGTCAAGCTTGCCGTAACTTGTGGTTACAACATCCGTTAGTGACTCAATTCGCCCGATGGTTTCCTCTATAGCTGCCTCGGTCGAAACCGGAGAATCCGATTCGATCACAATAATATAGTTGGATCCCATCGGATATTTTTCCGAAACCTCAATCCATTCCTGCACCACCGGTTCTGATTGAGGCAGAAGAGAAACCCACTTCATATCCACACCGATCAACGCGGAGAGATAACCGGTAATACAAGTCATCACAACCGTAACTACGATTACCGCCTGCCTCCTTTTTAAAGCCAAATACAAAAAGAACCTCAAAAATTTGTCAAACATGCTTCCTCCTTCGTGAAGCGTTATTAAAAACACCAAAAAAGAAATTCCCTTACGAGAAAAAAGAAAATACATACTAACCGTTAGGTATGTTTCTGAACAAACCGATCCCTCAAAAATCGGATCGGCGTCTTAGGGGGATTTTGACCTCTATAAATTCGTCAACAATTAAAGGTTGTGCTACCCTCGTGTGTAGTCTGTGTCATCATAGAAAAATCGAAGATTTTTCGATATTTGACTCACGATTAGTCACGTTTGTCTCCCCAGTCCTGAACCAAGCTAAGGACAGGCCCGATCCGGAATCCATTGTAATTAAAGCACTTTACTCTCCTGGACGCCGGATCGGAGTCCGACATGACAACGGCCTAATCAGGATTCGCCCAGTTGCGACAAAGTCTGGCATTACAACATCCCTCCTTACTTTTTGATCATATCCCACAAGCCTACAGATATTTTAGCTCCTTCCTCTTTAATCTTGGCTATATCGCCAAGCAGTACCACCATTAAAATAAATCCCTCTGCAAGGGAGAAGATATGAACGGCTAACGAATCAGCATCAATATCTTTTCTTATCTCGCCGTTAATCTGCGCTTCCCTGACTCGCTGGCAAAACAGATCCATGCTGCCTGAATAGATATTAGCCACCTTCTTTTTAAATTCGGGAAACCTCCGCATGGCGTTAAGCAAAAGAATATAATGTTT
>JAKSDL010000933.1 GCA_022360105.1 Pseudomonadota bacterium | reverse complement strand
TATGTTTCCATTGTTCTTGCTAAACGCTGCCCGAACGGATGAAATGGTCCTGTTTTTATTATCCGTGAGACATTCCACAATAACAGCAACATTATGAGGTCCATACCCTTCGTATACGATAGTTTCCCAGCTTTCGCTTTTATCTCCCCCAACACCTTTCTTAATAGCTTTGGTGACATTGTCGTTCGGCATATTAACCGATTTTGCCAGGGCTATGGCAGAACGCAGGCGAGGATTAGCATTAGGATCACCTCCACCCAGGCGGGCAGCAACGGTTATTTCTTTGATTACCTTGGTAAACACTTTACTTCGTTTTGCATCCGCAGCACCCTTTTTATGTTTGATGCTGCTCCATTTATTATGACCTGCCATATCGCTATTTAGTCTCTAAGGTTGTTCGATAATTCTTCCAATCAAGTCATAGGGATGAGCTTCAGTGATTTCGACCGTGTTGAACTGACCGATTTGGGCAGTTCCTTCGTTAATCAACACCACACCATCAATTTCGACTCCCTGGAACTGGTTACGGCCCTTCATCAGCAGTTCCGTTTCTTCATATTCACCTTCTACCAGAACTTTTTGAGTTTGACCAACCATCGCCTGGTTTTTTTGCAGGGAAACCCGCTGTTGAGCCTGCATTAACAAATCTCTTCGTTCATGTTTGACCTCCTCTGGTATCCGGTCTCCCATGTCAAAAGAGTCTATGTTTTCCTCATGTGAATAAACAAAAACACCGACATGATTGAAGTATCCCATTTCTACAAATTCCAGCAGTTCCTGAAACTCTTTTTCTGTTTCATTAGGAAAGCCAACAATGAACGTGGATCTCAAGGCAATTGAATCAACCTTGGTCAAGGCTGTTTCCACAAGCTCTTCCAGTTTGGCCCTGGTGATCTTGCGATTCATTGCCTTAAGCACAGGATCTGAAACATGTTGAAAAGGTAAATCTACGTAGGGCACCAACCTAGAGTCCTGATTCATCAACTCGAACAGTTCCGCAGGATACCGATTGGGATAGGTGTAGAATATTCTAAGCCAGAAATCCTGTTCTTTTGATG
>JAKSDL010000805.1 GCA_022360105.1 Pseudomonadota bacterium | reverse complement strand
TCCGGTCTCAGGGTCCAAAGTCCCCTGGCTTCCTTGTTTGTTCATTTCCGATTGCAATCGCCACTCATCCGGTTTGGTGGTTCGCAACGAATCAATTGCAACTGAATATCGGGTAGAGTACTCATTGACATTTGCCGTTCGATGTCTGATCCATTGTCTCCAGCAATCCATCGGAACACGCACATGAAGCTTTAATTCACACATTTCAAATGGTGTTGTGTGTCGATTGCGCAGAAGATAGCGAATCAGCCCCCTGTCCTGGCTAATTTTTTTTGTTCCTGCTCCGTAGGACACACGTGCGGCTTGGACAATCGACTCATCAGAACCCATGTAATCAATCACCCGAATAAACCCATCATCCAGTACGTCTATTTTTTTACCCAGCATCTCTTCCAATTCCGGTACCCGAGTTCTGGTTATCATTTCCGCATCTGCAGTCATTTAAAGCCTCCTATGGAACAAATCAATATGGTAAATGTAAAGCGTAATCCTGATTATAGTTCTCTGCTCTAAAAAGGCAACTCAGTTTAGAATCAACTGGAGTATTTTCCGATCCGACGGTGATGTGCGGACTCAACTCTCGGCAACGCCGGTCAATTCGGGTCAAAAGACCGTATAAAGCTATTTTGTTTTTTCGTTTAAAAAACAAGATCAACCTGTTACGATATGGCTGTCTAGATTATCTTTCGATCCGGTAATGGATGTGAGTTATTAATGCATATTACTGGTTTCATTAATTAATAAAACCAAACAGGAGTCATTATGGCAGAAAGCGTCTATAAAATCATAGAATTGGTCGGATCAAGTGAAGTATCCTGGGACGATGCTGCAAAGACAGCCGTAGAAAGAGCAGCGAAATCATTAAAAGATCTCAGGATCGCAGAAGTCATTCAACAGGATTTAAAAATCGAAAACGGAAATATTATAACCTATCGCACCAAATTAAAAGTTTCCTTCAAGTATCTCGATTAGGGGAACAAAGGTTAAATCAGATTTTTCCTGCACAACTTTGGATAGAAGTGGTGCAGGATTTTTTTTTGATAGCCTGCTTGACATTGTTTCAGTGCTGATTTTCATCCCTTGTTTTCAAAACAATCTCGTAATTTTCCTGAAGATTGTTAATTGTTAAAAACTAACAATTACATGATTTCAACAAGTTAATAAAATGGGATTTATCGTAAATATTAAATTTTGTTGAAATTTGGCGCCGTTGTGGCATGCTTTTAGTGTTAACGTTCACTGGCATTCACATTGGAGACAATCAACCATGCAAAACAAAACAATTGAGCAAATGGCTCCACTGACCAAGGAGTGGTTCGCTAAGTCCATCGTAGGTATGATATTGGCGGACGGTCGCATCGATAAAGCAGAATTGGACTATTTAAACGATTTGATCGGATTTTTGAAGGATGAATCCGTGGTTGATACAATCTCCGCAATGCTTAAACGAAATGAAATGCCAACCCTTGAACCCTTGGAACCTGTCACTAATGAGGCACTTGAAATAGTTAAACATTTAACAATTATGGCGGTTGTTGATGAGGACCTGGCAAACCGTGAAATCCGTTTTTTAAAATACGCCACCGATCAACTGGGATTGTCCCCCGACATTCCTGAACGGTTCCTGTCCCTGGCCAAGGAAAAACTGAACAGGGTGAAATATATGGCCCGCGTCACTACCAAGGAGTTTTCTGAACAAGTAAAGTGCTTTGATTTAACGGAAGAAAGCTGTATGTTTTATTCCTATCACAAGTTCCCCTCCAACGAACATGTTAAGCTGCAACTGTACAAAGAAGCTGAGGACGCTACATTGACAAGCCCCTACCAGGTTATTGACGCAGAAACGACGTGGAGTCGACCGGTACAATCAAAGTATGGAAATTACGTGGTGGGAGTCACATTTCTAAATTCCCTTGACGTAGAGCAAGGGCTTGAATTAATCCGCTATACTCATCACGAAACAAATAACTTTTGATCCCGGACGGTCACTCTCAAAAGCTGTTCGGACCTCTTGCCTGAATTCCGGTAGATTCGATATCGTAAAGCGTATACTGCACCAGCATTTTTGTTGCACTTCAGTAGCATCTGAATCGGACTTTCCGCCATTCTACTTGACAAAAAATATCAAAGTAGAAAAACTATACGACCGAGCGCTCACTCATAGACATTGGCCAGGAAGCTGTTTAAATCCATTGTCAAACTGTCATTAGAATGACAGTTTTTCAGCAATAGATTGAATTTTCAACCAATTTTCCGCATTACTTATTCGATGAAAAAGAATCCCATTGGCACCAGTGATGTTCCAACGCAAGTAAAGAATCCCGAGCTGGTTGAACAGAGACGTCAGCAGATTGTTGAAGCAGCAGTACCCCTTTTTATAGAAAATGGTTTTCATAAAACCACTACCCGGCAGATAGCGAGGGCTGCAAAGGTTTCAGTCGGTTCCATGTATGAGTATGTGGCATCAAAGGAAGATATACTGTATCTGGCTTGTCTTTCCATACACGATCAGGTTGAGCAAGGTGTGACACAGGCAATATCCAGGACGGATAACAGCAGGGATATTTTAAAGGAAGTTATTCGGGAGTTTTTTATGGTATGCCATCGCATGAGCGATCAGATATTGCTAATGTACCAGGTTACCAAGTCTCTTCCGCAGCAGTGGCAGAAAAAAGTTTTGACCAATGATATTCGTATTTCCGATTTGCTTCTGGACGCGTTAAAAAAAGTTATGGCTGCCGGGGATTTACCCCAGCTGGATGAGGCAACAGGAAATTTAATTGCTCAAAATATTACGGTACTGGGTCATATGTGGACATTTAGAAGATGGCATTTGGCCAGCATGTATTCCATTGAACAATACATTCAACTGCAAACGGATTTTATTATGGGTCTCCTGGTCAAATAGCCTGTTTTTAGAAGCGAGTGATACTGATCGATGACAAAGAAATCAAGGGTCTGTTAGAGTGATTGGATTAAATGAAACCAATTTCTCATTCAACAAACCTTGACTCCTCATGGCATACCAACACGTATTTCTGGATGGAACCGATAGTTCCCTCCCGGCAGGCAAAGTCGTCTGTGTAGCCCGCAACTACTACGATCACATCAAGGAGCTGGACAACCCTGTTCCCACTGAGCCGATCTTCTTTATCAAACCGTTCACAGCTTTGCAGCCCATCGAAAAAAAGATCGTTATTCCTGAATACAGCGATAGTTGTCACCATGAGACGGAACTGGCCATCCTTTTTGGCAAGCAAATTTCCAAGGCTAGCAAAGAACAGGCGGAAGACTCTATTGCCGGATACGGTATTGGCTTGGACCTGACATTGAGAGATGTTCAGCAGAAACTGAAGGACAAGGGGTATCCCTGGGAAAAGGCCAAGGCATTTGACGGTTCCTGCCCATTGTCACCATTCGTTCCCAAGGAAAAGCTTGAAGACCCGCAGGACACAAGATTAAAGCTTACCGTTAATGGGGAGATCAGGCAGGATGAAAGCACCAGGTTGATGATCAATAAGATTCTTGATCTGATTGCCATATCGTCCGAATATTTCACCTATCTGCCGGGCGACGTTTTACTGACAGGCACGCCTGCAGGTGTCAGCCGGCTGCAATCAGGCGATCTGCTTGAACTCGAACTGGACAATAAGTACAGATTTCAAACCAGTGTTAAATAATTATCATCCGGAATCATATTACCACTCATCACAATGAGCAAAGTTATCGTTATTTTTTCCGGCGGTCAGGATTCCACGACCTGTCTGGGCTGGGCCAAAAACCACTATGATGATGTTACTGCCATTTCATTTTTCTACAGGCAGAATCATGATATTGAATTGCAGCAGGCCAAGAAAATAGCAGATGCCCTGAAGGTCCCTTTACAGGTTATTGATATCTCGTTTTTTGGTTCTATGGTTCGTTCGGCCCTGATTGGAGAGGGAGACGTCAATGCTCCCCATGAAGACCGGCCCGACCTGCCGGCCTCGTTTGTACCTAATAGAAACGCCCTGTTCATTTTACTGGCACACTCCCTGGCCCAGACATTGAAGGCAGACACGCTGGTGACAGGTGTCTGTCAGACAGATTACAGCGGATACCCTGACTGCCGCCAGGATTTTATCGATGCTATCCAACAGACCCTTAACTTGGGATCATTGAGCAATATTAAAATAGCAACCCCATTGATGAATTTAACAAAAGCTCAAACCTTCAAGCTGGCAGAGGATGAAGGTGTTCTCGATCTGGTTTTAAAAGAATCCCATACCTGTTACAACGCCAGTACCGTAATGAACGACTGGGGCAGAGGGTGTGGTGAATGCCCGGCTTGCCAGCTTAGAGCGAAAGGTTTTGCAGAATACAGATCACAATTTGGAGACACACCATGCCAGTAGCAGAAGGAATGACATTTCCCTTTGACGGACCGGATAAAATTCGCAGCGATTTTCTTGAGACTTTTGATTTCGACAGCCCCAGTCAATATATTCAAACGGAAACCGACGAGTTCTCTGCCGTCTGTCCTTTTAGTGGCCTGCCCGATTATGCAAATTTAAAAATTGAATACTATCCCGAAGGTGGAAAATGTGTGGAGTTAAAATCCTTAAAGTATTACATGATCAGTTTTCGCAATGTAGGGCTGTACCAGGAAGGCGTTACCAAAAGAATTTACGACGACTTGAAAAAACTGCTTGACACCAGTCGAATACGTATCACAACTGTTTACCTGCCCAGGGGTGGCTTTCATACGACTTGTATCGAAGGCGAACTTTGATACATTTTAGATTTCAGATTTTAGAGTTATGATTTACGGGTAGTGATGGTCGGCGTTGCTTCCCATCGATCCAATATTCAATAATTCTTGACCAATAAACTTAAATAGATCATCTAACAACTATTTTAATATCCGATAAATGGAATTGAGACTATACAACACCTTAACCAATCAAAAAGAAGTTTTTAAACCTGTCGAGCCGGGCAAAGTAAGAATCTATACCTGTGGGGTAACTGTTTATGATCACTGCCATTTGGGCCATGCCAGGGGCGGGATCAATTTCGATGTTATGAGAAATGTTTTC
>JAKSDL010000795.1 GCA_022360105.1 Pseudomonadota bacterium | reverse complement strand
TATGTTTGTGATGACGTCATGAACAATTTGGATAGAAATCAACCTGTTATCAACCGAGAAATTCACGATGACATGAATTTGGCCCATGGACAACGCATCACCATTCCAATAACCCGGGCCAATTGGTTAAGCAATATTGCACGTGGCCGGGATCTGTTAACCAAGCGGGCTAATGAGGTCTATTTCTTTAGCGGCAGTCAACATAAGGCAACATATATGGATTCAAGAGCAAACCTGGGACATCGTTTGCGCGGTTTTGGTGGTTTGGGCAACACTTTTGATGATTTATTGAACGGCCAGACCGGAGCTATCCTCGAATTCCGATCGATGAGGAGCAGGGTTCCTTATCGCAACTGGCAGCCTCTTGCTATTCAAGCGTATCAATATTTTAGGGCTATCAATCAATTGAATGATGGAGACCCGCTGCCGGTTTTTTAAGTCCAAATCAGTCATGCTAGATTTTTGATTGTCATGATCTGTACCTAAGAATCATTCACCAAAAAGATCCATCATTCCAGTGAAATAGAACAGTGCAGTTTGAATTGCGGAATCCACATTCAGTTTTGCTCCTCCGTCCGGATTAATTAACTGATTATGCATATCTCTAAGTATAGGTGCTATGGCTCTGTTTTCAAACAATGCCAGGTTTTCATCGTCGGGATCCGTCTGGTCTCCTAGTCCTCCAAATCCTCGCAGATAGTCAGCGAGCATGCCTTTTTGTTCTTCTGTAAGAGTGTCATAGCGAAAAGCAATATAAACTCTATTTGCAGCGTATGAACTCTTTTGCCAATCGACCAAATCACTTATCTGAGGATCCATTCCATTTCGGATCAAAGCAAGGTCTTCATCCAATTCAACCTCTTCATCTACTTCTGAATAGGCAGCTTGAGCATAGTTATCCGATGTCAGAATGTCTTGCGGATTTTCTCCGTTTATCCATGCTGTAATCCACTGTGCAATAGTGAAGGTTGGAGGAAGGACGTAGTATGCGGTACTCCTGACTGTGTCACCGTATGGCGTCATTGAGGGTAATCCGCCTTGTCCACCACTGATTTTAAAAAATCGATCTCTGTCTTCGTTCTCAAGAATAAACCTATCAAAAATATTCACGTTTCTTTGTTCAACAATATCCATCTCTTCCAAAGGATTATCCAATTCCGGGTCACCTACAACACCGGCGATGATGGAATCAATAAACACCTGCTGATGTTCTCGGATCAATTCTTTTAGTCCATCCGGAAGCAAATTAAATAAGGTTGAAAAATCATTTCGATGCATCATCGGTGTGTACGTTTTTGCGCCACCCTGTATCACCAATGGATTTTTCATCATGCGTATGAAGCCAATAGCCGCTGTTAAAAGTCCATATAGTTTTTCAATATCCAAATCTTCGTTTTCTGTTTCGAATTCAACATCACCAATTTCTTGGATTAGGTATTCAATTGAAATATCAAGTGCCCGTGTAGATGCAGATAGCAAAGGCTCCAGCGCATCCATAGCCGAGGCATCTTGGTCACCAACCATTGCTCTTTGCAGTAACAAGTTAATGGCAGGTTGATTGGATGTTGCAGGTCGTTGGGTGAGCGCATCAAAAATCTTTGGTATATCTTCAAGACCTAATCCTTGCGTTGCTTGTATATTCAGTCGAGCGACAGAACGTCCCCTGGACAGCATAGCACTTTGCACGGAAAAATTATGTTCGTTTTGTTTTATGAATTGACCTTCAGCATGATTGCGGCCAGCCTTGGGAAGGATGCGTGTGTATATGTCCCCTATTTGGTCCAATGTTGTAACTAATCTGTCGTAACCATCATTTGTCAGAGGAAATGGATCGGTTACGAATTCCATATCTGAAAGAAGTTGTCCTTCGTAAACTAGTTCATCCGCTTCCAACCTGAAACCAGTTCCCTGATGAAGGAGTTCATGTTTTGTCATTGGACGCACGTTTCTATTATGCTCTGCATCTCTCCAATATGGGTTTCGCAGTCCGAAGGTTTTTTTCCATGTCCACCAATCTCCATCTTCCATTTCAAAACCGACCTTCCTTTGAAGCTGAATCACGCTGGATGCCGTCGAAGGGGATGAAATCAACTGGGCAGGAATCTCGGCAAAGCGATCGTTTCTCCCTAGTCGTGATGCTTTTGGGCCAATTAGCTCAGCTTCTTTTTCCAAACTGGTATCCTCGCTGATCCCAATCCCTTTCATTTGCACAGTCGGTGTGACTCTCCCCTGCATTTGCTGTACGGCGTGCCAGCCTTCATGGGGGAGGTGTTTTTGCTGGCCCGGACCGAGGTGGATGTTGGTACCTTGGGTGTAGGCCAGGGCACCGATTTGTTCGGGTTTGGGGGAGTTGTAATGCACCCTGACTGAAGAAAGATCGAAGCCGGAGAGGCTTTCCAAGCCGGATTTTAGCCTTGCAGGCATGCCTGTCCGGTTCGGTTTTGGTGATACATCAGCAGGTTTAAATGGTTTTTTTTGGATGGTTTCTGAACTTGAAAACCTGCATTGCGTGGTTTCACTGGTCTGCTCTTGCCGGATGTCAGGTTTTGTACCAGCTCGCTCAGTCTCACTCGACAACCCCTGGTGTTTTTTTCCCGCGTGCATGGCTATCTCACTATCAATCAGTCTTTACTTTTTTGGGAAATGCTCGACCTCAAATTTCGATATTTTTTCTATCCCGTTGGTGAAGGGGTGCTTTTGATGCATCAGGCTCTTGGGAAGTATTCCGGATTTGTTTTTCTACATGCATGGAATCCTCAATCAACTTTTTTCCAATGTATGTTGTCATAAAAGATTATGTTAACCAATCCAAAGATCAATATTGCGCCAGATCGTTTTTTTTTACCGAAGAAAAGTAATAATCTTTTCTCTGCCAGTCCTCTAAAGTCAAAATGAAAGACCTGACCCCTTTGCTCCATCATTCTGCAATAACATTACTCGGCCTTGTTTCGTTGATGTAATGCTTAACGGTAACCTCATCTATTTCGTCCAGTTCATCCGTATACAACCCACAACTAAGAATGCCAATATAGACCGATCCGTCTCCGCTTTGCACTATTTGCAAGGGATAATCGTCTGAACTTACTACCGATCCACCTCCTTTTACAAGAATATCATGATACTGGCTCTCATTACCGGCTGCCAAGAAAAGAGGATCAATAAACAGGGTTTTTCCGGAAACTTGATCTTTTTGTTGTTCTTTAACTGATAGAGAAAGGGCTTTATTTTTTTCTTTAGCCGAATCAATATGGTTACCAGTGACGACTTTGGAAAATTCATAGTCACTGATGATTGTCTGCAAGTCTGCTTTCTTAATCAGGCCAGCTGGTCTGGACACCATCTGCACTTCGGCTTCTTCGGCCTCTTCTACAGTTTCATGTTCCACGAGCACTATCAAAAGACTTCCTCCGTTTAATCGAATTCTGTCACCAGTGATGACAAAATCTGGATTTTGAAGATTGTTGTTTAATTGTGCGTTTGTACCAGTGAATACAATTTTTACTTGGTAGGATTTACTGTTATATGATTTAAACATTGCTCTGATTTCCGAAACTGTAAGGCCCGTTTCCGTATCATATTCCACATCAACGGTTTCCTGACTGACACTGCTATCAAGGGACTTAATGCCAAGTTTGGCATTCCATGTTTTTGTCTCGCATTGCGCAACAAAGCCGGAATCGGTATTCACGGGTATGGAAGGCTGGTTTAAAGCAGTTTTGTCGCCTGATCGGACAGATAAGCCAGAATAATGGGCGGCTTTGACTCCCATCAGATCAGCTTCATGCTCCAAGTGCACTTCATCATTGATCGCCATTCCTTTTTTCTGAATTGTTGGCCTGACTCTGCCCTGCATCTGCTGCACGGCATGCCAGCCTTCGTGAGGTAGGTGTTTTTGCTGGCCTGGACCGATGTGGATGTTGGTACCCTGGGTGTAGGCCAGGGCACCGATTTGTTTGGGTTTGGGGGAATTGTAATGCACCCTGACCGGGGAGAGATCGTAACCGGAGAGGTTTTCCAGGCCGGACTTGAGTCTATCGGGCATACCTGTGTGGTTTGGTTTTTTTTCGTTGGTTTCTTTGTATTCTGCTTTTTGGACCACACCCGGATCAGGAAACTTGCATTGAGTGATCTCGCTGAAATAGGAGTGGTTTTCTTGATGAGAAGTTTCTGGTGTTTCGCCTTCTTGTGAAGTATCCAGATTTTGTTTTTCTGTGTGCATGGTTCAGCTCCGATTTAGCTGGCTTTCCATTTGAGGTTTGTGCTTACAAACATGCCTTTGCCGTTGTATTTGGGGGTTGAATCAGGTGTGCCGGCGGGTGGCGGCATAGTAGCGGGTGACATGACTTCAAATACCGCATTGAATTGCTTGCCTTTGAGCAAGACCGGTTTACCGCCGTCCTTCATTTTTTTTGCCTTCTGATCACCTGCCAGACTGTCTATTTTAAGAGTACCTGTTCCCGGAATTGTATATGGAGGTGCTGTATACATGCAGCCGGGAACGCTGACGTTTTTCTCGTCTCCGTCTATACACACGTTTTTCCCTTGCACAGACGCTTTACCACCAGCTTTCATTTGGCCGGGTATTGGCACAACGATGGCCTTTCCAAAGGGAGGTAAAAAATTGACTATATCGCCATCGATCAGGATGATGTCGGACATGGGTGTTATTGCTTTTATTTACGTTACTTGATTGTTGAATATCAAAATATCTTCTTGTCTTATGCTTTTTGGCCGACTGGTTTTAGATTCCGGATCAAGTCCCGAATGACTTTTGATCAAGAAGTCTAGTTTTAATTGGCGATTGTAGGATGGGTAACTTTGTTACCCATCAAACCTTTACGCCTCGCCTATGGCGTTTTTAGCTGTAGGGTGAATTAAAGAATGCAGCGACGGATTCGCCATTGCCAATAATAATTACGCATTGTCTTATCGCGCTATCAATATGGTTGGTGGGTTCGTCGCGATGCTCCTTAACCCACCCTACAATTCATCTCAAGTCCGGAATGACGGTTGATCAAAAAATTATGACGGATCATCATTCACTGTAATTCACCAATCAGCCACCAATTCCGGCATTAAGGTCTTTTCCGATTTGTTGTATTCTTCCCTGGTGGCCTTCAATATATGGCTCATTTCCAGGTTTCTATCCTCACTGGCCGCATGAAAAGCTGCATTTACAGCAATACTGCGGATGATTCCACCGGGAATCTCCAAGCGGGCCAGTTTTTCATAATCCAATCCATTGATTGGTGTTTCTGAAGGAAAAACACTTCGCCAAATCCCGGCTCGTTCAAAGGCCTGGGGAAAAGGAAATTGCACAATAAAACGCAACCGGCGCACAAAGGCATCATCCATGTTGTTTTTATAATTGGTAGTAAGTATGGACAGCCCCTTATAAGATTCCATGCGCTGTAATAAATAGCTCACTTCCATATTGGCATAACGATCTTTGCTATCGTTGACCTGGCTGCGTTTGCCGAATAGGGCATCGGCTTCATCAAAAAGAAGAATGGCACCACTGTTTTCGGCCGTACTGAATATCTGCTCCAGGTTTTTCTCCGTTTCGCCGATGTATTTACTGACGATTGCCGAGAGATCGATGTGGTAGATGTCAAGATCCAGTTCGCTTGCCATCACCCTGGCTGCCAGGGTTTTGCCAGTGCCACTCACTCCGGCAAACAAAGCACTGATACCAAGACCAAAAGCCGATTTCTCGGCAAAACCCCATTCCTGGTAAACCCGATGCCTTTGTTTCACTTGATCAACGATGCTGTGCAGGATCTGCATTTGATCTTCGGCTAAAATCAATGATTCCCAATTAATGATTTGAGATGCCGGCTCAATAACTCGAGCCAGGCCTTTTAGTCTGTGACGTGATTGTTGACGGCACAATGACCAGAGTTTTTCAAAGTCACCTCCTTGGTTAACCTCGCGCTCTGTTAGGAATTGATTACCGATGTTGGCAATTTGCGCCTCTCCCAAGTCAAATTGATCAAGTAAGCGAGGCAGGTGCCCTGTTAAATCTTTTTCTTCGTTGGGAATCACAGCTTGCCAAAGCTTTTTTTGTTCGTTGTATTGAGGACGATTGATTTCCAGTTTGACGGTTTCCTTGTGCAGGCCGGTCAGGGATTTGTCTGCGGAAACGAAACAGGTTGCCGAGAGCCTTTTTAGGAGATACAGCAATGATTTCAATCGCTCCGATTGGTTTTCATCGATTTCGCCATCGAATAAAAAAGCACAACCATACAAAACGGCATCGCGCTCCAGGCGTTTGAACATTCCATGCAGTTCCTTGGTATCACGGGGGAGCATCTCAACATCAATACGATACAGCTGCATGCCCATTCTTGTGGTTGCATATCGGGTGATAGCCGGTTTTGCCTCAAGTTCTTTCCCATTTAATAAAAAAACCGGTTTGTTTGCCGAGGCAGCCGAATGGCCCAGGGTACTGACAATATAGTCTGCTAAAACCCTGTGAGAATCGATCAGGTTTTCTGTTGAAGGCAAAGGGAGTAAATAAGGTTCCAGTTGCGGATCACTGACAGGATGTCCGATAAGATAGTTTAAAATAGATTG
>JAKSDL010000459.1 GCA_022360105.1 Pseudomonadota bacterium | reverse complement strand
GACCTAGGGTGTCGCATTTTGGTGATTTTCTGATTTTTTATTACTGCAGTTTTTGGTCTGGTTTTTCTTGTGTTTGTATAGATTTTACTGTATTGTAATTTATAAAAATTCACTCATAGACCAGGTGGATTGAGTGGTGTCCTGATTAACGATTAATTCTACCGTGAATGCAGAAGAAAGAAGGGCCCTAAAACGAGCATTAGAAAGCAAGGAAAACTGGAAGCACAAAGCCCAGGAGAGGAAAAAGCAGATCAGATTGCTTGAATTGAGAATCAGAGATCTGGAACATAGCAGAAACCAATGGAAGGGAAAGTATTTCAAGGGTAAGAACCAACCAAAGCCAGAGGAAAAAGAGGATAAAAAGCAGAGCCTAACAAAGCCATCCAAGATCGATCGAAAAAAAAATTGATCAACGATGCGTTATCCCTGGTTACCAAGTGTGCAGTGTCCTTTCGTTCTGTGCCAAAGATACTTAAAACGACTGTTTTTCCTGATGATGGTTTGAGTAACATAAAGATACCGCATTTTACCAGCGTCATCAGGTGGATGACCCGGCTTGGCTACTATCTGCTAAAACGTTCGACAAAGAAGATCTGTTCCCCAAGAAAACCCTGGGTTTGTGTAGCGGATCACACGATTCAGGTTGGTACCAACAAGGCCTTTGTCGTGATTGGCATTCCCGTCGATAGGTTGAAGCTCGGAAGGGCATTGACCTTAAACGATGCCACCGTACTGGCCACAGCGGTACAAACAAGCTGGACCGGTGAGAAGGTGAGCAGTATTTTGCGAAAGGTGTTCAATCACAATGGAAGTCCGCTACAAATTATAATTGATGGTGCTTCTAATCTTAAAAAAGGTGTGCGAGAGGTTTTGGAAGATATTGAACAGGACTGTCATGTCAGTTACGATATCACCCATTTTATTGCCAAGTTGCTCAAGGAAAAATACGGGGGCATGCGGTTTCACAAGATCATGAATGAACTGGCTATTGCTTCAAAACGAATTGCCCAAACGGATATCGGTTATCTGTTACCACCGAAGATACGGGAAAAATCTCGTTTTCTAAACTTCCCTAATCTGGCCAATTGGTTTGATAAGGTGATTAATATTAAAGAGCATGCGCGTCTGAACAACGCTGAAAAGAGACAAATCAAAAAGTACTTTGGTTGGATGTGGAAGCCTAAATTAGAGTCATATATCCGGATATTCATAAAAGAAGTCAAAGCCATCAAAGATCTGCAAAAGATCCTGAAAAACACCGGTATCAATGAGTTTTCGTATCAAAAGGCATGTTCAAACCTATCAGAAATCGATGATGAGAGCTTTACCGAACCAATTTTAAGAGCACTCACAACAGAGCTTGAGTACTCAAAGCAAGTCGGACACCCCTTGCTGCTGACTTCGGATTTGATAGAAAGCCTGTTTGGCAAACACAAGACAATCACGAAACCTCACAGGCTCTCGGAAATCAGTCGATCTGTCTTGTCTATCCCAGTGGTTTGCGAAGAGATAACACCAGAGTTGATTGACAAAGCTTTCTCAAAAACAAGCGAGAAGGAGGTTGTCCGATGGGTTAAGAGACACATACCAACGACATTGTTATCCCGTAAAAGAAAGGTAATGAAGCCGAATACCAACAACGTGTCGACTTTTTCTGAATTCGGAACCAGCAATGAAGTATGTTTGCGACAAATTAGGCGCAAAATTGGAGTAGCTTTTTAAATAAAAACAACCAAAATGCGACACCCTAGGTCCGACCCGGTTCCTAATTCCTACGATTCCTATTCCCGGCTGTTTACCGCTCACCGCGTTGGTCTGCCCCCGATTTCGTGATGGCAGAATGTCCACTGATTTACAATTCACCAATTCAAGGTTCGATCCCGATTACCAGGGCTGATTCCTCGATTCGTTTTATAACTTGGTACGTTTGTGACAAAGGTTCTTGAGAAGTTTGTCTGAATAACACTCAATTAGATAGTTACCTCTATTGTCTTTTAGAATTGAATCAAAATGTCGGTAATTCAATTCAAAATCATGAATTACAAATCGAACAAATTTCCAATTTGTTTCCCCACCAAGAATTGAAGTTGAATCAACTTCAAACCATAAAACGAAAAGACCTCCATATTCCGCAGATAAAGAATAGCGAAAAGCAGTTTTTTTAAGATCGACTTCAGGCAAATCTTCGAAGACCTTTTTTGGAAAAGGTATAACGTGTTCACCAATCCTGACAGAAATAGACTGCAATTTGCAACTTCGGCTTTTTGCTTGGCATTTAATCTCAATATTTGCTTCATTGTATGGAGATTCTAATTTAGCTGAAAAGTTCATGTATTTCCAATTAACATCCTTATTTTGAGAAGCATATGTCCAAACTGGACAAATAATCAAAACTAAAGCCACAAATCTTAACAATTTGATAATTAATTTCATATGTAATACCTGTGTACTTTTCTATCGATAATATACCCTAGTTTCTCCCCCTCTTCCAAAGACATTTATTCTATCACCAGTCACAATGGTCATGGAATCTCCATGCTTATTCCTGCTACTAAAAGAGATACTGTCCCAATCAACCAATTTATTTTGTTTTTCACCACTCGGCATATCAGGATGGTGAGGATGAGTATGTATAGATGTAACTTTCTGATAAGTATTACCATCTTCTGAGAATGTTAATTCATTGTTATTCATTTGCATTGTCCCCCCTCCGGGCGGTCCGGGTGTCTCATCAACAATCTTAATATCTTTGATGTTAGAAACATTGGCATAAACATAACCGCCGTGTTCTCTAAAGTTATGAACATCTGGAACAGTTACCTTACTAATTGATGTACAAGATGTTTTACCAACTTTAATTTTGACATAAGTTTTTTGGGGCTGCACTGTCTTCTTCCAGTATTCTTTTATTTTTTTCTGCACTTTTGGATTTTCTATAACTTTTTCTATTTCATCAAAACTAAATTTATGCGTGCCAGTAATTGTTTTAGATTTTTTTATCTTGTTTTCAATATCCTGCTTAACTTCTTTTTTTTCAGTTTTCGGTGCTTGTTGAGCTTTTTCTTTTTTCTCCTTTTTATCGTTTTTTTTCTGACTGCCCGAATCTTGTTCTAAATGCCTTCCACTTGGATCAGAATATCGGATAGGATTACCATGGACATACATGTACCGATTCCACCCCTAGGTGCTGTATACTCCATCAATAACAGAATCCGCAGTGACAAACCGACTAATTTCCGGGTCGTAGTGGCGGGCGTTGTAGTAGTAATAGCTCGTTTCCTTGTCCAGCTCCTGGCTGTTGTACTTGGGTGCGGTTTTTTGCTGGCCTTCGGTGAACCAAGATTCGCCGTAGGGCAGGTATTCGAACCGGGTGATCGCCGTGCCGTCGTTGTCGGTGACCAGTTTGACGCTGTCTACCTGGTCGGTCAGGTAGAAGTTGGCGTAGCCGTTATGGCCTAAATCAGGTGACAGTATACCTATTTATAAAATAGGGCTCATCCGCAAAGTTGATACTTGGCCCGATGAATTGCCTTGATTTTTAGTTTGAAAAATTCAACATCTCTGAATACGTATGACTGCTTATGAAGGGTTTTAATCTTATTGTTAAGTCCCTCAATGATGTTTGTTGAAATCAGATAGTCATAATGATTCAGTATGCTTCTAAAATGCTTTCTGATGGTTTTTGCAAACCGTTTCAACATTCGAATACCGGATTGCTCTGCTTTAGCAATCCAACTCATGATGAAGTATTCAGCATCTGCTTTTGACGGTTGAAACCACATCTGCCTGAGATCTTCTTTAAGAGTGAGATATTTATGCCCTTTGCCAATACTGATTTCGTCAATGGCAATGCGTTTGACATCCTTCAACTTCGGTTTGTCATATTTTTTCAAACTCTCTTTATCGATCCGTTTGATCAGATCCCAGCCGGTTTTTAATATACCGGCGACATCCTGAATCGTTGAGTGTTTTGGGAGTTCAACAGCCGGTTGTTCAAACTTTCTGGTATAACTCTTTTGAGAGTCAGCAAAGTCGAGCTTGACATAACGAATGTTCTGACAATCAGAGCAAAACACTCTTTGATGCTTTAGGACGATAAAAACGGGCTTCAAACCAATTGGAACTGTTTTGAATGTCTTGGTTTGATAACCTCGTTTGATAATGCTGGAGCTGTCACAAATCGGACACCTTAAACTGGCTCTATCGTGTTCAATATGAAAATAGACTTTGCCTTCTTTGTATTTCGTATTTTTCAGTTGATAACGATAAATACCAAAAGCATAAAACAGCAAACTGTTGGTTGACATTTAAACCTCCTTTTTTTTTTTTTTTCTTTATATCGTCAACCTTAACTTTTAATCAAGAAGTATTGTATTTAGGGAAGAACCAAAATTTAGCAGGAAAAAAACTCAATTGTTTTTAAATTTGAAGTCGAAGTTTTTATTGCGACAGTTAACTGGATACTGCAGCCATTTGTTACTCGGCATACAATACGAAGTTTTTCTCAGACCTGATTTATTGTTGGCATGTTGCTGTGGGAGGGAGATTCAAAGGTTGCTGATTAGCAATCCGGTAAAAGAGGTGGGATGGATAGATTGGTTTGCTGATTAGCAAACCGCATGAGAGTGATGCCGGTTGGATCACACCGTGATGGTTTCATCCGGTGATGATGCGAATTGGGAGTTTTTTTTGTAGAAACTGCGAATTAACGGGAGCCGAAGATAGCGCTGCCGATACGGACGTAGGTGGCGCCTTCTTTGAGGGCCAGTTCGAAGTCGTCGGACATGCCGGTGGAGAGTTCGACCATTTGGTTTTGTAATCCCAGTCGTTGGGCTTCTTTTTCGTTGATTTCGCGAAGCTTGGCAAAGACTTCCCGGTTTTCCGATTCCGAGGCCCAGGGGTCACCCATGGTCATTAGCCCGGTAAGCCTTAGATTGCTGCACCCCAAAATATAATCTTCCAATTGCCTCAGCTCATCAACAGTTTCAATCCCTGATTTGGTATCTTCATCGGTAAGATTCATCTGAATTAAAACATCCAGGGTTTTGTCGGCAGCAAGGCTTCTTTTGTTCAATTCTTCGGCAACATCAACTCGATGTACGGTGTGAATGGTGGAAAATATGGCAGGGCAGTATTTGGCTTTATTTTTTTGCAGGGGTCCGATCAGATGCCAATCCAATTCAGAAGGCAACTGGGGAGATTTATCACGTGCTTCCTGAACCCTGTTTTCTCCGAAACGGACTTGTCCGGCTTGAAAGGCTTCCAGGATCATTTCCACCGGTTTGGTTTTTGAGACAGCGATCAATTTTACATTGTCTCGATTTCCGGACGCGTCTTTGATTCTTCCCAGTACCTCTTCCAGTCTGCTTTTTATGGAGTCCATGGGTTAGTGGTTAGTGGTTAGTGGTTAGTGGTTAGTGGTTAGTGGTTAGTGGTTAGTCATTTGTAGGACTCGGGGAATAGATCAGGCAAGTTTTTTTGGTGGATCAAACATTTTTTGTTGATCCACCCTTACTTTTATCGGAACTTCTTAAAAACCAAGGTAGCGTTGGTACCACCAAAACCAAAAGAATTGCTAAGCGCAACATCGATTTCGCGTTCTTTAGCTACATTTGGCGTCACATCCAGATCGCACTCGGAATCAAGGTTATCAACGTTGATCGTGGGGGGCACCAGGTTGTTTTGCATTGCCAGAATCGTAATCACAGCTTCCAATCCACCGGATGCACCCAATAGATGGCCTGTCATCGATTTTGTGGAACTGATTGAGATCTTCTTGGCAGCATCTTCACCAAGAGAAAGCTTGATTGCATTCAGCTCGTTGATATCCCCGGTTGGAGTGGAGGTACCATGAGCATTGATGTAATCAACTTCCTCACCGTTCAGCTCAGCATCCTTCATTGCCTTGTTAATGGCAATTGTAGGACCTTCCACAGTCGGTGCCGTAATATGATTAGCGTCAGAGCTGACGCCATATCCAACCACTTCGGTCAGGATGTTCGCCCCTCTTTCCCGGGCAAATTCAAGCTCTTCCATGATCAAAATACCGCATCCTTCACTGAGAACAAAACCATCACGATCCTTGTCATACGGTCGTGACGCCTTGGCAGGCTCGTCGTTACGACGTGATAATGCTTTCATTGATCCGAATCCGGCAATTGCCAGAGAGGTGATCGTTGATTCCGCCCCTCCTGCAATCATGACCTTGGCATCTCCTCGTTCAATGATACGAGCGGCATCACCGATTGAGTGATTGGCAGAAGAGCAGGCAGAGGTTGTGGTTGCACTAAATCCCTTGGCACCATACATGATCGAGATATAACCTGCGGCCATGTTACTGATACACATGGGAATAAAAAATGGCGAAACCTTGGATGGACCTCTATTTTCCACTATCAGGCTGCTGTTTTGAATACCGGGCAGTCCGCCGATACCAACACCGACCGAAACCCCGACTTCAGGTCCCAGTTCCTCGGTAATCGTCAGGCCCGCTTGTTTCATGGCTTCTTCACAAGCACCGATAGCGTATTGGATAAAGATATCCATTTTTTTGACTTCTTTCTTGTGAATGAAGTCCAGTGGCTCGAAGTTCTTCACTTCACCGGCGATTTGGGTGGGAAAGCCCTCCGGATCAAAACGGGTAATCCTGGTGATTCCGCTTTTTCCCCGGGAAATCCCTTCCCAGGTGGCAGCAACATTATTGCCAATGGGATTAATAGTTCCGATTCCAGTGATGACAACTCGCTTTTTCATTACCAATACCGTTAATCGTTAAAACTGGTTTGAAAATGGTTGACTTTGCTTATCAAGCAAAGTCTGAAACAAACCGCTTAAGCACCTACTGCTACTGCAATATGGTCGATTGCTTCTTTAACGGTAGTGATCTTTTCAGCTTGCTCATCCGGAATTTCAAGATCAAATTCCTCTTCAAATGCCATAACCAGTTCCACTGTATCGAGTGAATCAGCACCCAGATCATCAATAAAATTAGATTCTTCCTTTACATCTGCTTGTTCAATTCCAAGTTGTTCAACGATGATGCCGATGACTTTGCTTTGAATTTCATTACGATCAGTACTCATTGAATATCTCCAAATTAATTTTGATTCGGTTCCGGTCTGGCAGTTGAAAAGCTTTTAACCTTTATTAACTGGAAAAAGTTAAAAAATACAAAAGCTAACCAACAGGTAACCAAAACTGTCAAAAATGTTGGTTTGAAATGTTTAAAAACAAATACCAAGCATCTTTGTACGTTTGCATTCCTCCCTTCGCGAGTTGATTGATCAACCTAAGACCTCAACCCTGTTCAGAACTCTTGCTTTCGTAACAAATGCTTCGTCAAACTCCCTTTCCAGTTTTAGACCATACCGCCGTTTATATGCAGGGTAGTACCCGTTATATAGTCTGCTAGCGGTGAGGCCAGAAAAAGTGCACCATTGGCTATATCGTCCATGGTTCCCATTCGATTCATGGGTATGGTATCCAGCAGTGCTTTTTGTTGATCATCGGTTAGTTTCCCTGTCATATCGGATTCGATAAATCCGGGGGCAATAGCGTTGACTGTTATGTTTCTTGAAGCCACTTCCTTGGCCAGGGATTTGGTAAATCCGATGATTCCAGCTTTTGCTGAGGCATAGTTTACCTGACCGGGATTACCGGTGGTACCGACAACAGATCCCATATTGATAATCCTGCCGTACTTGGCCTTCATCATTGGTCGCATCACTGATTTGCTCATATTAAAGATGCCGGTCAGGTTGATATCGATAACCTTGTCCCAGGCTTCTTTCTTCATGCGCATGATCAAATTGTCGTCTGTAATGCCTGCATTGTTGACGAGTATATCAATTTTTCCGAATTTCTCCAGCATCGCCTCAACCACTTTGCCGCACTGGTCAAAATCGGTGACATCTGCTTGAAAAGAGATACAGTCAACCCCCGTAGCCTGTATTTCCTTTTCCAATTGTACTGATAACTCCCTGTTCCTTGCAAGGAACCCCATGCTGGCCCCTGCTTTTGCAAAGGCCCGGACAATTCCTTTTCCTATTCCCTTAGATCCTCCTGTTATTAAAGCTGTTTTTCCTTCTAATGCAATCATAGGATCTTTATTGTTGTGAACACATTTTTGTGCGGACAATCCGCTATTAAACTGAAAATTCAGGGTTAAGCGGGTGCCGATTCTTAGTGTTCAATTTTTGGTAAATAAATCTTAAGCCCAAATATTCTTGGTTAGATTTTATTAAGAATTGAGTCAACCGAAATTTAGACTAATTATCCCTCCTGATTGGAGGGCTTTCATACAACTAACTCTTATTATAGGGCTTTTTTGATTAAAAACAACATCTGAAACTGTGTGCTTTTTGACACATGTGTTAAGAATCAATTCCCCTGTAAAGCAGGTCACGCAGTTTGTTCAAGCAACTCCTGCTGCTTTAAGATTTGCTCCTCAAGATTTTGCACCAGCCCGCACTCATGTGCCCACTGGGAGAATCTTATTCCAAAAGCCAAAGCTCTTGAGTTTGAACTTCCATGACAAACAATAGCATTTCCTTTTAGTCCCAGTAGCGGAGCTCCCCCAAATTCCGCGTAATCCGTTCGCTTCTTTAGTCGCAGCAGTGATTTAATCATAAAAGCTGCCCCTAGTCGAGCCAGCAAGGAGCCTTTGATCTCTTCCTTAATCATCCGTTTTACGAAATCCGCCGCTCCCTGAACCGATTTAAGGAGGACATTGCCGGCGAATCCATCGGTAACCACTACATCGATATCGCCGTGAAAAAACTCCTTACCTTCAATATTGCCGACAAAATTCAGTCCACTTTGCCGCAGCAGCATGTAGGCATTGCGACTTCGCTCGTCACCTTTTCCCTCTTCTGCCCCGATATTCAATAAACCGATTTTAGGATTCTTGATTTGATGAATATTTTCAAGATAGATGGAACCCAAAATGGCAAACTGGAATAAACTTTCAGGGGAACAGTCGACATTGGCACCGGCATCGACCAGAAGGACTTTTTCTTTGCGAGAGGGAAGCAGAGCGCAAATGCAGGGTCTGTCAATTCCTGCAATCGTCTTAAGAACGAAATGACCTATTGCCAGCATGGCACCTGAATTACCCGCACTTACGACACCATCCGCATCGCCTTGTTTAACAAGATCAAAGCAAAGGCGCATGGACGATTTTCGTTTTTTCTTGAGTGCGGTTATCACCGAATCGGACATCTCCACAACTTCCGGAGCGTGCACGATATCGATTTTTTGTGCATCAAATCGATGTTTTTCCAGCTCTTTTTTGATGAGATCCTGCTGTCCGACCAGAATAACCCTGGTTCCATGTTCCCGGACAGCCCTAACCGCACCTGAAACAGGATGTTGGGGATAAAAATCCCCTCCCATTGCATCGATTGCAATTGGCATGTTTGATTTGGAAAGTAATCCCGTAATTCAGATAATTGAAGTTTACTCTTCTACTTCAAGAATCTGTTCACCATGATAATGCCCACACTTGGGACATACTTGATGAGGGAGAATCATCTCCTGACAATTTGAGCAGGTAATCAGATTCACTTGAGCAAGCTTTTTATGCGTTCGTTTTTGTTTGGTAACGCTTCTTGATCTTCTTCTTGTAGGTACAGCCACGATGACTCCGAAATGCAGATGAGTTTTTTATTACTGTAAACGTCTTGAAACTAAAGTTGTTGATGAGGTTATGAACCGGGTTTCAAATCTTTTAATACGGAAAACGGGCTATTGCCTGTTTTTTCGTGACAATCACACTGGGTTTGATTCAGGTTGGTGCCACAGTTTGAACAGAGACCTTTGCAATCGTCAGAGCAGCTCACATTTAAAGGGAGATCCAATATCAGTTGATCTTCAAAATATTTTATGAGCAGAATCTCCTCCCCGCTGTAGTAATCCATTTCCGGAGAGTCCAAGGACAATTCGACATCACCGCTTAATTCCGGCTGATTTCCTTCGGAAACCAGATCCAGGGTGAACTCCTCATCCAGCTCCAAAAACACGGGATCAAGGCAAAAATCACAATCGGATTTGACATGGACCTGATAGTGACCTTTAAGCTCCACAAACTCAAGATTCCTCGCCAAATTAGCCTGGCATTCCAGGGAATCAAATCTAAATCGTTGATCCAGGTTCCGTAACTGCTCTCTGGTGATTTTGAATTTAAATTGAGTGGGAGTGTCGCCGATTTCAAGTAGTCTGACTTTCATAACCTTAAACGATAAAATTTAGCCAAAGAAAAATTCTCTGTCAACCGAAACACCTTTCGAATTCATTGCAAATATAGTGAACCGGGGGGATTACCTACCAGGAGAAAAAATCGGTATTTATTAATCTTGATCAATTTGTAACCATTCACCACAAAGACACTGAGGTCCCAGAGAAAAGACTTATTTGAAGTCATTTCGATTAATAAAGCTTCGTGCCCTTCGGGGTGAGAACAGACAAGATGTAATTATGCTGAACAGATACATCAATTTTAAAAATGGTAACGTCATTTCCTAACGGAAGCAAATGCAACCGTGCGAATATTTTTGAAAAAAGAATCTCTTGCAGGCTCTGGCAGATCCTTCGCCTTCTCCCAGGATGACAAGTTGCTGTGATTTTAATTTGCCAGGTTAGAATGGATCTAAAGTCCTGCAAGCAGATCGGACTCTTGGTTAAAAAATGAAGTATCAGGAGGCGTTGGGGATCTGTTCCCGGTATCGCGGAATATATTCACCGATGTTTGGGCTGGGTTTGCAGTGGAGCGGTCCGAATTCACTCATCTGGTGAATTTGCAACAGCAAAAGTTTTGCCAGTTCCAAAATCGCCATGAAAGCTATCACCACTTCGGAGCGACTCGGGTTTCTGGGGCATAGGCTGATAAAAGCCTGCATATCCCCCGATTTAAATATCTTCAGCAGTTCCAGGATTTTTCTTTCGATGGAAAACTCATCTTTAGTAATTTCGTGGGGTTTTTGGAAAGACTGCTTCAGGAGAATTTGATGATATGCCTTGAGAAGACCATAGACTGAAAGATCTTCAAGAGAAAGCTCACCGACTTCTTCTTCCTCGCTTATTTCGGGCCTGGGAAAAACATCTCTACCCAGCAATTCCCTTTGATTGAGTTCCTCTGCCAATTCCTTGAATTTTTGATACTCGATGAGTTTTTGCCTGAGTTGTTCTTCGGTATCAAATTCCTCTTCCTCCTCAAGTTCTTCTTCCAGCTTGGGCAGGAGTGTTTTGGATTTGATCAGGATGAGAGTGGAGGCAATATCGAGGAATTCGATGGCAATATCCATATTGAATTCCTCCATCAGTTCAAGGTATTCCAGGTAGGGTTCACAGATTTCTGCGAGAGGAATATCACGGATATCCATTTTCTTTTTGCGGATCAGATCCAGCAACAGGTCTAACGGACCTTCAAAAACCGGTAGGTTGATATTTAAGAGGTCAAAAATTTCAAGTTGCTGATTATCACTATCCATGAGCCTTGCCGAACTGGTTAAACGCTTTGCTGCAGAATGGTTAAAGGTTAGCGGTTTTAAGCGAATGCCACAAGTCTGAAATCGGCAGTGGCAGGAAAAACCTGCATAAATCGCAAAGTTTGCTCTCAATTTTAAAAAAAGGATACTATATCATGCATTAAAGCCGGAAAATGGTGGTTCTAATGGCCGCACTCGCAAGGGTTTGACAGATTCTGCGAAATCATTTCCAAATTTTAAAAATCACGACGGAAATCAATCAATTTGTTATTTTTTTTGATCATTTTTAGCAAATTACTCCCGGCAGCTCATTTGATTTATTTGCCTAACCGCTGGCTGTTTCGAAATCCGCAGGTTTTTTATTCGGGTTATGAATTATTCGAATTCTTAACCCGAATAGTACCATTTTACTTTTTGAACCCAAACGTGTATGGTAAGTCGTGCTGGGTCGCAAGTTTATCTAAGACAGGGATAATCTACTGATACTATATAAGATCTCACAAATCTAATATTCCGTGTAGTATTCAAGGCACCCCGAACCATCTCATCAGCTTATCGTAAGCAATCATAAAGCTACGAATTTCACAGTCAATTTCGACTGATTTTTTGTATGCAGCATGTAACCAATCGAAGTGCGTCTCATTTCGGCCATGGTAATGGTTGAATAGACCCTTTCCGTTGCCTGCAATAACACATCTCAATTTTAATCAGCAATCTGCAAGATAGCGGTATTCGTATCTCTACAGCAGTGATCGTAATTTTAGCGAAACCTTACTATGACTGAACTACGATATACAAAGTACGGGCTACCGAAAGGTGTTGGCCTGTATCATCATTCAATGGACAAAGATTCCTGTGGTGTTGGATCGATTACCAACATTTACGGAGAAAAATCCCATAAGATCATTGAAGATGGAATCTCCATTCTTAAAAACCTGGAACATCGCGGGGCAACCGGGTCTGACCCGAAGGCCGGCGACGGAGCCGGGATTTTAATTCAAATGCCTCACGAGTTCTTATTAGAAGCTACCGCTGAGATGGATTTTGATCTGCCCGACGAGGGGGAATACGGTGTAGGTATGATATTTATGCCAACCGATCCGGAGGCCATCGAACAATGTCAAAAAATATTTAACGCGATAATCGAAAATGAACGCCAGGAAGTTCTGGGTTGGCGGCGCGTTCCCGTAGACAATTCCTGTCTTTCCGAATTTATGCTTGATTTGGAACCGGCAGTTTACCAGGTCTTTATCAAGCGAATGACCTACTATGTTGATGCCTTTGAAAGACGGCTTTACGTTATTCGCAGACAGATCGAAAAAGCGATCGAAAACTCCAGCATCAAAGACAAACAGAATTTTTATGTCTGCAGTCTTTCCGCCGCTACCATGATATACAAGGGAATGTTCCTGGCTAACCAACTGGAACAGTATTACCTTGATTTACTCAACGAAAAGCTGGAAAGCGCCATAGCCCTGGTACACCAGAGATATTCGACCAATACTTATCCCACCTGGGGACTGGCACAACCTTTCCGATACCTGGCTCACAATGGCGAAATTAATACGGTGAGGGGAAACATCAACTGGACCCGTTCACGAGAGGCTATCTTTGAATCGGATTTCTTCGGAGAAGACATAAAGAAACTGCTACCGATCATCGTTCCGGACCAGAGTGATTCGGCGACGTTTGATAACTTTTTTGAGTTGCTGGTATCGGCTGGAAGAAGCCTGGAACACGCATTTATGATGATGGTTCCCGAAGCCTGGGAAAACCAGAAAAACATGAACCCGGACCTGCAAGGTTTTTACGCTTACCATTCCGCCTTGGTTGAACCCTGGGATGGACCTGCAGCCATGATGTTCACTGACGGAACCAAAATCGGGGGTGGTTTGGATCGTAATGGTTTGAGGCCGGTTCGTTTTGTGGAAACCATGGACGGCAATTTCATTATGGCATCAGAGGTTGGGGTGATTGATGTACCTCCGGAAAATGTCAGGCAGAAAGGACGACTTGGTCCCGGTAAAATCGTCATTGTGGATACGGATGAAGGTATGGTTTATCACAACGACGAAGTCAAGGAACGCATTGCCAAGCGTAAGCCTTACTCAAACTGGATTAAGGAAAATGTCATTAAACTGGATGATTTACCTGCTCCACCAACGTATACCCAGCCGGACTATTATAAATTAAGGCTGTTTCAAAGGGTGTTTGGCTACACCTATGAGGAGTTATACAGGATTGTAAAACCGATGGCGGTGGATTCCAAGGAACCCACAAGCTCCATGGGTAATGACGAACCCCTGGCCGTATTATCCGGCCAGACAAAGTTGCTCTACAACTATTTCAAGCAAAACTTTGCCCAGGTCACTAATCCGGCGATCGATTCCATACGTGAAGAACTGGTGATGTCGATTCGCTCCAGCATCGGGGGTAGTTTTAACATTCTGGATGAAACTCCCGGTTTGTGCAGGATGCTGGAGATTCAACATCCGATTTTAAGCAACTCGGAACTGGAACAGCTTCGACATTGCGAAATTTCTGCTTTCCGTTCCAGTACTATTGATATCGGATTCAAATTCCAGGAAAAATCCCTGGAACAAGCCTTGGATGACCTGTGCGCAGAAACAGAAGATGCCGTTGATCAGGGACACAGGGTGATTGTTCTCAGTGACCGCTGCGTGAATAAGGATATTGCACCCATTCCCGCCTTGCTGGCAGTAGCGGCGGTTCATCATTATCTGATTCGACAGCATAAACGCGGTAAAATCGGAATCATTGTGGAAAGCGGCGAATGTCGGGAAGTCCATCATTTTGCCCTGCTGATTGGATTTGGAGCCGGGGCGATCAACCCGTACCTTGCATTTGAATCGATCAGGCAGATGGCGATCAGTGAAGAGCTCCCTATTATTTCTTTGGAAGCCTTCCCCCGCTATATTCAGGCTGTCAACAAAGGACTAAAAAAGGTCTTTTCAAAAATGGGTATTTCAACCCTCAGCAGTTACCAGGGAGCCCAGATTTTTGAGGCGATCGGGTTGAACTCCAAGTTAATTGACAAGTATTTCACCGGAACTCAATCGGTGATTGAAGGAATCGGCCTTGAAGAGATCGAAGAAGAGATTAAAATGCGTCACCTCAGGGCATACGCCTACGAGGGCAGGGGTTTTCACAAGCTCTTAACCACAGGAAATTACGCCTGGAGAAGCCAGGGAGAGTATCATGCTTACAATCCGGATACAATCTCCAAGCTGCAGCTGGCAACCAGAAACAATGACTATAAGACATTTAAGGATTTTTCCAAGACCGTGAACGAGCTGGATGAAAAATGTCACACCCTAAGGGGTCTGCTGGATTTTAACACAGAAGGTAGAACTGCTATCTCCATCGAAGAGGTGGAACCGGTTGAATCCATATTCAAACGCTTTGTTTCCGGAGCTATGTCTATCGGATCTATTTCCAGGGAAGCTCATGAAACTCTGGGTATCGCCATGAACCGAATCGGAGCCAGGAGTAACTCCGGAGAAGGTGGAGAAGATCCTGATCGATTCAATCCTGATGAAGACGGAAATCTCCGACGAAGTGCCATCAAGCAGGTAGCATCCGGTCGTTTTGGCGTTACCAGCAACTACCTGGTGAACAGCGATGAAATGCAAATCAAGATCGCCCAGGGCGCCAAGCCTGGCGAGGGAGGCCAGCTACCAGGTTTTAAGGTGACTGATTATATTGCCAAAATCAGACATACGACACCGGGAGTAACCTTAATTTCGCCACCTCCACACCACGATATCTATTCTATTGAAGATATCGCCCAGCTGATTTTTGATTTGAAAAATGCCAACCCGAGAGGCGATGTCAATGTCAAACTGGTTGCCCAAACCGGGGTTGGTGTAGTAGCTGCAGGTGTCAGCAAGGCAAGAGCGGATAGCGTGACTATCTCGGGTCATGATGGAGGAACAGGGGCTTCACCCGCTTCATCCATCAAGCATGCGGGCGGTCCCTGGGAGATCGGACTGGCTGAAACCCAACAGGCCTTGGTGGCGAATTGTTTGCGGGGTCAAATCAGGGTTCAGGTTGATGGTCAGTTAAAAACCGGCCGGGATATAGTGATTGGCGCCATGCTGGGTGCCGATGAGTTCGGCTTTGCCACCTCCTGCCTGATCGTAATGGGTTGTATCATGATGAGAAAGTGTCATGTTAATACCTGTCCTGTTGGTGTTGCTACTCAAGATCCGGACCTGAGAAAACGGTTTTACGGGAAAGCTGATTTTCTGGTCAATTTCTTCACCTTTCTGGCCACCGAAGTCAGGGAAATTATGGCTGAGATGGGATTCAAAAAGATGGAAGAAATGATCGGCCAGGTTCAATATTTAAAACCGAAAGAAGGTGTTGAACACTGGAAAGCAAAGGGGTTGGATTTCTCCAGAGTTCTCGCCAAGCCGGGCTCAAGGGAAAATGTTTTCCACAACATCACTAAAGCACAGCATAATATAGATAATGTGCTCGATCAGGAGTTGATTATTCGGTCTCAATCAGCCCTGGAAGAAGGTAAACAGGTTGAATTCTCCCAGGTCATTCGCAACAGGAACCGTACCACCGGTACCATGTTGGGAAGTGAGATTTCAAGAAAATATGGCGAGGAAGGGCTGCCGGAAGATACCGTAAAAATCAACTTCCATGGAACAGCAGGTCAAAGTTTTGGCGCTTTTGCACCAAAAGGATTGACTCTGAACCTTTCCGGCGACGCGAATGATTATACAGGTAAAGGACTTTCAGGTGGAAAACTCGTTATCGCCCCGCCAAAGGAGGCCAAATGGAACGCATCCACCAACATGATTGTTGGTAACGTGGTGTTGTACGGGGCTACTTCAGGTGAAGCTTATTTTGCCGGGTTGGCCGGGGAACGCTTCGCGATTCGGAACAGTGGCGCCACAGCAGTTGTTGAAGGTGTCGGAGATCACGGTTGTGAATATATGACAGGCGGTATCGTCGTCATACTCGGAGAAACCGGAAACAACTTTGCTGCTGGAATGAGTGGAGGAATTGCGTTCGTATATGACAGGCATAAGAACTTTAAACGCAGGTGTAATCTCGAAATGGTCGACCTGGAGCAGGTCGCTATTGAGGATCAGGCCAGGCAGCTTTATGCGTTGGTTGAAAGCCACTACAAATATACGAACAGCCGCAAGGCAAAATCATTGTTGAAGAACTGGAAAACAGTGGTGAAAGACTTTGTGATGGTAATGCCTATCGAGTATCGCCGTATTCTGGCAAAACGGTTTATGCCGGAATAAAAAACCTTCAATTTGAGACGAATTCGATATCATTACCAAAGAACTATCACTATTCATTCTGGGAAATATTATGGGAAAATCAACTGGATTTTTGGATTACCTGCGGGAAGAGCCGACAAAGCAGCCCGTGGAAGAAAGAAAAAAGCATTTTTTAGAATTTGAAACCCTGCCCAGCTCGCGCAAACTCAAAACCCAGGCTGCCCGTTGCATGGATTGCGGAATTCCCTTTTGCAACTGGGGATGCCCGGTTGCAAACTTGATTCCCGAGTTCAACGAATATATCTACCAGGGTCAGTGGCGCGCGGCATATGGTGCCTTGCAGGCAACGAACAACTTTCCTGAGTTTACGGGACGAGTGTGTCCGGCTCCTTGCGAAGCGTCATGTTGTTCAGGCCTGGTGGAAGATCCTGTTGCCATTAAAATGCTGGAAAAGGCTATTATCGAAAAGGCATTTGAAGAAGGGTGGGTAAGACCCAACAATCCGGCTCCGGCTACGGGTGTTAAGATTGCCATTATCGGCTCCGGACCTGCAGGTTTGGCATCTGCTCAACAGTTAAACCTGGCAGGTCACGACGTCACCGTATTTGAAAAGAACGAAGTTGTTGGCGGATTACTGACCCTGGGCATTCCGGATTTCAAGCTGGACAAAGGCATTGTTGAACGACGTATCAGACTGCTGGAAGAAGAGGGAATCAAATTCAAGGTCAACAGCCATGTCGGTAAAGACCTTGCTGTCGATGATATACTCAATAATTTTGATTATGTCTGCCTGACAGGCGGCGCTGAAAAACCGAGGGATCTGCCCATTGCCGGTCGGGATCTGCCCGGTATCCATTTTGCGCTGGATTTTCTGTTTCAGCAGAATAGAAGACATCAAAACCGAGACATTCGGGGAGAGGAAATTTCTGCCAAAGGTAAGAATGTTGTCGTCATCGGTGGTGGAGATACCGGCTCTGACTGTGTCGGGACATCCATTCGCCAGGGAGCAAATTCGGTTACCCAGATAGAGATTCTTCAGGAATTTCCGGCAGAGAGACCTGCCGATAACCCCTGGCCGCAATGGCCTCAAATCATGCGTACGTCATCTTCCCAGGAAGAAGGTTGCGACAGGGACTTTGCTGTGATGAGCAAGGAGTTTGTGGGTGAAGGCAAAGTGGAAAAAATCAAGTGTGTTCGGGTCGAATGGTCCGAGCCTGATGAATCGGGACGAAGGGACATGAAAGAAGTTCCGGGATCTGAGTTTGAATTAAAAGCAGATCTGGTGCTGCTCTCCATGGGTTTTCTGCATCCTGTTCATGAAGGCATGGTGAACGATTTTGGTGTTGAACTGGATGCCAGAGGCAATGTTAAGACAACTGACTATAAAACCTCAAAAGATAATATCTTTGCAGCGGGAGACATGGCGACCGGCCAATCCCTGGTAGTTCGAGCCATAAACAGCGGCAGAGAGATGGCGAAAGCTGTAGATACCGCTATCAAGGGCTATTCCCACCTATCCTGATACCATCAAAGCAGGTTCCCGAAATCATTCGGGAGCCTTCTCCCCTCAAGAAATCTCCATAATTGTCCAAATTGTGCGGGCCTGTTATGATGGCTCATCAAAAATAACACTATTCATTTTTGGGACTTTAAACTGAGCGGCTTTCCAGTGCGTGTCATGTAACGACGAAGTTGCATGATATAGAGCTCAGTTATCCGTTATCGGTCCACTGATAACCGATAGCCGGTTACTGTCATTAACTTAAGTAAAGTTGGTCAAGATGTCATTCTGAATGAAAGTGAAGAATCTCTCGGGGGCTCTGACAGATCCTTCACTTTCGTTCAGGATGACAACCAATCACAATCCCCTTAAGTTAATGACATTAGATAGCTGGTAACACATTGAAAGTTTGTGTTTGCCGGCCAGGCAAAGCTTAAGCCAAGCCCTAAAACGTGTGCAATAAAACGTCTTACATCCATAT
>JAKSDL010000744.1 GCA_022360105.1 Pseudomonadota bacterium | reverse complement strand
TGCCTGCTGATAGTTGGCAGTCAGCGCAACCGAATAGAACTCGCCGATGGAATTGTCACCCTGCAAAATAACGCTGGGATATTTCCAGGTGATTGCCGATCCCGTTTCCACCTGAGTCCAGGATATTTTAGAATTCTCGCCCTTGGCTTTTCCCCGCTTGGTGACAAAGTTATAAATTCCGCCTTTGCCATTTTTATCACCGGGATACCAGTTTTGAATGGTGGAATACTTTATTTCGGCATTATCCAGGGCGATTAGTTCAACCACCGCAGCGTGCAGTTGGTTTTCATCTCTCATGGGCGCTGTGCAGCCTTCCAGATAGCTCACATAGCTGTCTTCTTCGGCAATGATCAGGGTTCTTTCAAATTGACCGGTTTTCGAGGCATTGATTCTGAAATAGCTGGAAAGCTCCATAGGACAGCGCACGCCCCTGGGAATATAAACAAAAGATCCATCGCTGAAAACTGCCGAATTCAATGTGGCAAAGAAGTTATCTTTGTAAGGTACCACCGTGCCCAGGTATTTCTTTACGAGATCGGGATGATCCTTAACTGCTTCTGAAAATGAGCAGAAGATAATTCCTTGTTCACTCAATTTGTCCTTAAATGTCGTGGCGACGGAAACGCTGTCAAATACTGCATCTACAGCAACGCCCGCCAACATCTTCTGCTCTTCCAAAGGAATTCCAAGCTTGTCGTAGGTTTCTAGCAGTTTAGGATCAACCTCATCAAGACTCTTCGGTCCATCACCTGCTTTTTTAGGGGCTGAGTAATAGATGATATCCTGGTAATCGATTGGAGGATGCTTCACGGTAGACCAATTTGGTTCTTTAATGGTCAGCCAGTGTCTGAAAGCTTTTAAACGCCACTCCAAAAGAAATTCCGGCTCCTCTTTTTTTGCGGATATGATGCGAATTGTCTCCTCGTTGAGTCCCGGGGGAATCGTTTCAGATTCTATTTCGGTTACAAAACCATGCTTATAGTCCTGTTCAACCAGGCTATCCAAATGTGCTTGCTGATCGTCCATCAATCATTCTCCGGATTCAATAGTTCAATATACAAATAGTTATATCAGTACGTTTTTGGTTACCAATGTCTGTTCCCATAACAACTCATCCGTAAAACATCACTAACTTCGGTAAGTGCCGAGGGCATCAATTTGAACGATTACAAGACAATGTTCAGCTGTTGACACACCTTTCCCTATATACTGAAAGTTCCATGCCAACCAGCATTGCATATGTCAGGTCCGGGAGAGACTTATCCGCACAACGGCATTAAATGGCAATACCGCTAACTGACTGTTTGCATGGTTCTTTGTAAAAAAAAGTATTTATTCACCACGAAGGACACGAAGTTTTTTATTAAAGGTTTTTAAGCACGGGAATCGGAGAGCGTTGTGAAAATAGTCTTGAAATCCCATCCATCGTTGATTGATAGTTTTTGCACATAACATCCTCAGGAATCTGAAGAAAAACCTTTGCTGCTGACGGATTCTATCTAATTCCTTTTCTTTGCTTCGTGTCTTCGTGGTGAATAGTTACAAAAAAAACAGCGTTATTTATGACTTAATCAGTTTAAAATTCCGGATCGATTCGCAAATGATGGCAGATTGAGGGAGGGTGATGTATCATAAATCATATTTGTCTCATTTACGAGACAGTTGCTTGATTTATCTCAAAAATTCAATTAGTTAGCTGATCACTTGGAAATTACGGAAGTTTTGTCTCAAAATTGATGGTTTTTAATTTGAAACAACAGGCTGTGAAAGCGCTTCAATCGAGGAATCGGAGGATTTTAGCGTTGAAAGTTACGAAGCTTTAAAAACCAGGGTTCCGGGATGAAAAGCATACCAGGCAAACCAATAGGCGACAGTCACCGGATATTCCCGACCCTTGCTATCTGTTGCCCAACTTGTCGTGTTCTTCTTGTCCCAATGGATATTCAGTTTTTTCCCGGCAATGGTATCAACAAACCTGGTTTTATTTTTTTTAGCCAATTCCAGAAACGGATACGCCTTGAAAACGCCCTTCACAGTCACTCCCAGAACTCTTTCCTTGGGGTGGTAATCCCGCGGCGCCCTGTTTGTAACCGGAAAGTAAGTATGCTCCGAGAGTTCATATCCACTGTAAGGGTCTCTTTCGTAATTGCGAATCGCCCCGGTTTCCCTGGATAGGACTTTTGTTTTTGGGTATCGTTGCAGCCAATTCTCCCAGGTTGTGTGCATTGCGGGTATCTGGACCAGTTGCGCTCCTTTGAGTTTGCCTGAGATCGACTTCCGCATGACCTGCGACCACAATGATCCTGTCTGCCTGTCATACAACAATACATCGCTATTATATAAAAGACCTGAAACTCCAAAGGTCATCAGGCTGCCTTCGAGTTTTGCCGAAAACACCATTCCTGTGCCGCAAAGTGGACAATAACTTACTACAAAATGATCTGAGCCTGTCTTGTCATTTACAATTTCGTGCCAGTTAAGAATATGAATCGGATAAGCTTTCGCCTGATTTCCCACCACCACTCCCAAAACCAGTTCTTTTGGTTTCATGAAATCAGCTTCGTTTGGTTTAAGGAATTTTGGATTGTCTATGGAAGGAATACCATCTCTTGGGGGTCCGCCTTGAAATATCCGGTTTTGAGGAACTATTGAATCTGCCAGGTCAAATCCGTTTTTAACACTGGCCTGCGCCGGTTTTCCCGGAGAGGCGGAAAACCAGGCACTCAATAAAACGGCCCCCAAAAAGATGGAGGGGGTTTTCCTGAATGGTTTGAATATGTTGGCTAACATTCTGTTTCCCTTTTCTACCGTGGGCTAGCATGCTTTCCAAATCGCTTGCTTAACTGACTGCAAGGGACATTCCCATTCCTCCAGTTCTTTGGTGATCCCTATTTATAAGCAATTGATTCAAAAAGGTAGCATTGAATTTGCAGAAATGAATAGATCATTTGGTTAACGGCTATCCGTTATCAGTCTATTGTGAAGGCTTCGCTTTCTGTTTGATATATTGGGAAATTTTATCAGGTCATATGATGTTCCTGTTAATCTTCATATTTCCTCGTTAACAGTTCCACAAACTGATAACCGATAGCCGATTCATGTCGTTAACTTAAGAAAAGTTGGCCAAGATGTCATTCTGAACGATAGTGAAGAATCTCTCGGAGGCTCTGACAGATCCTTCATTTTCGTTCAGGATGACAACCAATCACAGTCTCCTTAAGTTTATGACATTAGATAGCCGATGATTGATAACCGCCTCATAGACCGATAACGAAATGAATGTAGTATTTGTGTGTCATCAAAAAACCCAAAATGTGTCCTTGGTAAACAAACCACAAACATCTAAAACAGGAATTAAACATGTCCAATCAAACTTCCAATTCAAGTCTTTTATCCTCAGCACTGACTGCTTTTCCAACTAAAGACAAAACAGTTTCTCAGCTTGAAAAAGCCACCTTTGCCGGTGGCTGCTTTTGGTGCATGGAGCACCCTTTTGAGGAAATGGAAGGAGTGGAAAAAGTTGTTTCAGGTTACATCGGCGGATACACAGAGAATCCGACCTACGAAGAAGTATGCTCAGGTTCCACCGGGCACCTGGAAGCAGTGGAAATTCACTTTGATGCGAATAAAATTTCCTATGACACCCTGCTTGAGGTTTTCTGGAGACAGATAGATCCGACAGATGAAGGCGGTCAATTTGTAGACAGGGGCTCCCAGTACGGTACGGCAATTTTCTATCACAGTGAAGAGCAGAAGCAGCAGGCGGAAGCATCACGAAAAGCGCTTGATGCTTCAGGCAGGTATGACAAAAAGGTTGTGACTGAAGTGATCCAGGCTGAGCAATTTTATGTTGCTGAAGAGTATCACCAGGGATACCACAAGAAATGCCCTTTACCTTATCAACGATATCGGAGTGGTTCAGGCAGAGATGCGTTTCTGGATCGAGTCTGGAAAGGTGACAGAAAAGTCAAACCCGGGGCTTCAAATAACAGCAATTCCAAATACAGCAAACCCGACAAAGGTGAACTAAAACAAAAGTTAACTCCTCTGCAGTATAAGGTGACCCAGGAAAACGGTACGGAGAGAGCCTTTAGCAATGAGTATTGGGATAATAAAACCGAAGGGTTGTATGTCGATCTTGTTTCCGGTGAACCGCTTTTCAGTTCCGTTCACAAATATGATTCCGGAACCGGATGGCCGAGTTTTACAAAGCCATTGGTTGTTGATAATATCGTCGAATTGGAAGACAGATCATTGTTTCGAAAACGGACCGAGGTGAGAAGCAAACACGGTGATTCTCACCTGGGACATGTTTTTGATGACGGCCCTGAGCCCAACGGGCAGCGCTTTTGCATCAATTCAGCTGCTCTCAGGTTTATTCCGAAAGACAACCTTGAAGATGAAGGCTATGGCGAGTTTTTGTCTCTCTTTGAGTCATAAGTAGCTCTTTCCCGGCATTCACAGGGTCTTCTCTTTAATAAATCGCCTTATCCTAAAATTCTGATGATTGTTACCTGGGGCCCCGACCCCATCATATTCAGCTTTGGTTTTCTAACCATGCGCTGGTATGGTCTTTTCTTCGCTTCCGCATTTATCACCGGTGGTATCCTTGGGCATTGGATTTTGCAAAGAGAATCCAAACCACCGGAATCACTGGACCGTATCATGCTTCATATGATTATCGGCACAATTGTCGGAGCACGACTCGGTCATTGTTTTTTTTACGAGCCCGGATATTATCTATCCAATCCACTGGAAATACTGAAAATCTGGCAGGGCGGTCTGGCCAGTCATGGAGCTGCAGTCGGAATTGTACTGGCATTTTATCTTTACGCTCGAAAAACACCCGATCAACCTTTTTTGTGGATCATGGACAGGGTGGGCATTACTTCAGCTATTGGAGCTGCCCTGATTCGAATGGGAAACCTGTTTAATTCCGAAATTGTGGGAAAGCCTACAACGGGAGATTGGGGAATGATTTACAAACGATTGGATATGATTCCCCGGCACCCTACGCAGATTTATGAATCGTTAGCTTATCTTACAATCTTTATCATTTTAGTTTTTCTATACTTGCGGAAGGATTTCGCCAACAGACCCGGGTTTCTTTTTGGGATGACTTTTTTGTTGTTATTGCCGGCCCGTTTGACAATAGAATTTTTTAAAGAAAACCAATCGGCGTTTGAGGAGGGATGGTTGCTCAATATGGGACAACTTCTGAGCATACCTTTTATGCTGCTGGGTATTTATCTCGTTTTCAGATCCTTGAGAAACCCAGCAGGTTTAAGCCAATAACAATGCGTTTGGCGGGCAGCCTATCCCTTAAGGAAATCATCGGCTGCCGCATCCCGCATTTTAATGAAAGCTTTGTAAGCATCCTCATCCATTTCGATCTTTTTGATAGTACCACCATTTTTCAAATAGTCTTCAACTGCACTTTTTACATAGTTATGGCTCGGGTTGAATGAGACACTCTTTTTCGCTCTTCTTCCTCGTCTCCAACTCATAGCAAACTCCTTGTTAACCCCCAATTTCAGAATAAACAAAACTTAAAAATAGTCAGGATTTTCATTCCACCGTCATTCATGTGCTGAACTCTTATTACGTTCAGTTGGAAATGCGGGGCGATACACCTGACGCCTCCATTTGTTTTTACTATCTGAAATAATCGTGCCATCAAAAAAAGACCAGCTTCACTTTTTTGTCAATAGCACAACAAATAACAATATTTCTCTTTATATTTCAAACAATTAATTATGTGAGCAAAATGCAATTTTGCTTTAAGTCTTTTGGCTTAATTACAAAATATTGTGTTGAAAATTTTGGGAGATTCGCTAAGAAGTGGATCAGTGTATCGATACGCTTTGTACAGGTGAGACACTTTTGAAGAAGCGGGTCTGCAAACCCGCTTTTCATCAGGAGCTTATTCTCCGAAATACCTGGAGAGGAGACCTTTAAAGGCTGCACCGTGGCGTGCTTCGTCCTTACACATTTCATGAACAGTGTCATGAATAGCGTCATAATTCAGCTGTTTTGCTTTGGTTGCCAGATCTTTCTTACCCTGACAAGCGCCATGTTCTGCTTCTACACGAGCTTTCAGGTTTGCTTTGGTATCTGCTTCCACTACTTCACCCAGTAGTTCTGCAAATTTTGCAGCGTGTTCAGCTTCTTCCCAGGCAATGCGCTTGTATGCTTCAGCGACTTCCGGATAACCTTCACGGTCGGCCTGACGACTCATAGCCAGGTACATCCCCACTTCCATACATTCACCGTTAAAATTGGCTTTCAGACCTTCCAACACCTCGGCATCAACTCCTTTGGCAACGCCAATCTTGTGTTCATCCGCCCAGGACATATCACCTTCTACCTTTTCATTGAATTTTTCCGCAGGTGCCTGACACTGAGGACATTTTTCCGGTGGATTGTCACCTTCATGAACATAACCGCAAACGCTACATACCCATTTTTTCATTGGAGTCTCCTAAACTAGATTTTTGAATACCAGATCGTTTTGAGGACATGTGAGACATATCCGTCAATCCGGAAATTGAACAAAACAAATCGATTTCTATTCGATTTGCCAAAAGAAATCTTGCTTTGAAATCACAGCAAGATGTAATGAATCAGCTGACTGACTGCCAGTAGAAACACCCCCGGACCTAAAAAGGCGGGCAGTTTCCCTGCGTGAAAATTGGGTCAACCGATTCCTGATTTTATTATTTGCTTTGCAGACTATTGGGATCGCATTCAGGAGGATCATATAAAAACTGACGACAAATTCGCCCGATTGTCGTCTGAACCTTCAACTGGCAGCTATGAGAATCTATTTTTTGCCCTTCGCTTCTTTTTGCAACAGGTCGACAATTGTGCGTACGGGAACAGCTGTTGCGTTTTTATGGAGATAACCGGATGGTGCATCCAGGTAAGCTGTTCCGGCAATGTCCAGGTGAATCCATTCCGTGTTTTTTTCAATAAATTTTTCGAGAAATTTACCTCCGATAATGGTACCGGCTTTTCTGTTTTCGTTGGCGTTGATCATGTCGCAGATATCACTTTTTAAAAGATCATTGTATTCATCATCCATTGGCAATTGCCACGCTTTCTCCCCGCTTTGCTTCGCAGAATTTAAATATGCCTCCGCCCATTCTTGGCTGTTACTCATCACAGCTGTATGAACATTTCCAAATGAAACGATACAGGCACCTGTGAGAGTGGCGATATCGATCAATTTAGTTGCTCCAAGTTTCTGGGCATAAACTAAGGCGTCTGCCAGCACCATTCGCCCTTCTGCATCGGTATTGGTCACTTCTATGGTTTTGCCGTTTGAAGCAGTAATCACATCGCCCGGTTTGTATGCTTTGCTGCCCGGCATATTTTCGGCGGCAGCCACAATAGTAATCAGATTGATTTTCAATCCAAGGTTGGTAACCGCCCTGAATACCCCCAATGCTGCTGCACTGCCTGCCATATCTGCCTTCATCAGCCACATGCCATGACCCGGTTTAATAGAAATTCCACCTGAATCAAATGTGATGCCTTTACCTAATACACCATAGATCTGCTTGCTCTTGGGATTCCCCGTGTAATTTAGAATAATCATTTTGGAGGGTTCGGCAGATCCGCGACCAACCGACAGAAAAGAATACATTTTCAGTTTTTCGGCATCTTTTTCATTCAACACAGTCAGTTTTACCTTTTTATTGCCTTTGGCAATCTCTTTTGCTTCCTGTTCCAGGTAGGTTGGAGTGACGATGTTGGAAGGTGTGTTTACCAGATCCTTGGATCGATTGACCGCTGAGAACAGGGCTTTTGCATCATTAACTATTTTATCAACTGCTTTTGCGGTAGTAATAAAATCAAGTTTTTGCAGCGTATTTGCCTTGTCCTTGTCTTTCTTTTGATAAAATCCGTCAAACTGGTAAGAAGAAAGCAAAGCTCCTTCCACTGCATTGACCAGGTATTTCTCAGCAGCCGGAACAGCAGATACCAGGTTGCCGACTTTCAAGCGGTTGCCGTTTTTTACTGCCTGGTCCAGCGCACCACGAACTTTGTCAGCGGACATATTCCCTTTTTTCCCCAGTCCAATCAGCAGAATTCTCTTAATTGCTTCAGAGCCTTCCAGAACCAGGGATTCTCCACTTTTGCCTTTAAATTCGAAATTGCTGATACCCGCTTCAATTTTCTTTTTGGTTTTAGCATCCGGAATGGCACTTAAATCGTGGGTTTTTGAACCTTCAAACAGGTAAATCGCCATCAAATCAGCTGTTTTTCGTTTTGCGTCTTTTATCCCCCCAATGGTCAGCATCTATATTCTCCTTCTTGTTTGTTTTGCCAGGTTGGCTTTTATGTTGAATGGTCTAGGTCCGGTTCTTTTCCCAATCTGATCATTCCTAAAAGGTTAGCCTGAACAATCCGATCAGACAACCAGAAACCTCTAAAAATTATAGACTTAGGAAGCAAGTCCCTGCCAATTTTTTAGCTTGGAAATGAATTTATGATTGGCTTTGGGAAAGGCATACTTATCAATTAATTCGGGAGCTATCCAGCGATGATCGGTGGGCCCGGAAAGTTCCACTTCTCCGGAAACAAAATCACAGATAAACACATCCATCTTTATCTTAAAATGGGAGTAAGCATGCTTGACTGTTGCCAGATGCTCAACCGTCGTCACATCCAAACCGGTTTCCTCTTTAATTTCCCGTATACAGGCCTTGTTTGGTTCTTCATTGTTTTCAAGTTTACCACCGGGAAACTCCCATAAACCACCCAGAAGACCTTTTTCAGCCCTGCGGGTGATCAGTAGTTTTTTGTCTTTGATAACAACTCCCACGGCAATATGATACTCAGGTGTCTTGGGACGCTTTTTGACTTGTGGGAACTGTTCTACAGTTCCATTTTGGAACGCGGTACAATGTGATGAGACAGGACACTTGGTACAATCAGGATTTTGAGGCTTGCAAACCAGCGCTCCAAGCTCCATCAAGGCTTGATTATAGCTGCCCGGATCTTCATGATACATTATTTGAGACGCCATTCTGTTAAACGTTTTATTGGAAGTCGTCGCATTGACCGGATCATCAAGACTCGCCAACCTGGCAAAGACCCTCTTTATATTTCCGTCAACGGCTGGAACAGCCTGGTTAAAAGCAATACTCATAATGGCTGCCGAGGTATAATCCCCAATCCCGGGTAGCTTTCTCAACTCGTTTCGATTATCGGGAAACTGTCCCAGGTTTTTTTCAGCCAGTGTCTGAGCGGCAACATGAAGATTTCTTGCCCTGGAATAATAGCCCAGCCCTTCCCATTGTTTCAAGACATCGTCCAAAGTTGCCTGAGACAGTTTTTCAATGGTCGGGAATCGTTTAAGGAACCTGTTGTAGTAAGGAATGACCGTCCTAACCTGCGTCTGCTGTAACATGATTTCCGAGATCCAGATGCAATAGGGGTCAGCAGTTTTACGCCAGGGTAGATCCCGTTTGTTTTGGTGATACCAGGATAAAATTCGTGAATGGAAATCAGTCAAATTGTTCAGCATATTCAACAAATTAAGCAATCTGAATGTTTGGATGGAAGGTCAAGCTGGGATTCCCCACCATTTGACAAGTCAAACGGTTGTAATGCGTTTGTGGGAGGAAGGTTGGGCGAAGGGCGCATTACGCCAAGAACCCCAGCTATTCCAAAATGGCTATCTGTGCACGGACCGGCATAAAAGAAACCAAAAAAACTTTTATACTTGATCCGGTGATATTACCTGGAATATTCGTGCCAAACCAGGGCAGAAATTTGGATATTTTTATTAATTATAAAAAAACAGCTTAGGGAAGAACGATGATGGGGTTCTTTGAAACCGTTAACGATTCTGCTTGCTCATAAACTGAAGGTAATCTGTCCTGGTAATAATGCCCAACAGGCTTTTCCCCTGTACAATGGGAAGGTGACCGATATTGTTTTTGAACAGCAATTCTTCAATTTCCCTGAAGGTCACATCTTTTGTTGCAGATACGACTTTAGCTGACATATAGCCTTTGACCGACGAATTCATCTGATCGTTTTTTCTGCCCTTCATGATATCACGCAGAGTCAGAAAGCCGACCAACTCACCTCGTTGGCTTAAGACAGGTGCCCCGGTGTGATTGCATTGCTCCAGAAGCATGGAAGCTTCTTTTAAACTCATGGAATCCCTGATTACACTGACATCTGTGATCATGATCTGTTCGGCTTTGACCGCAGGTTGAAGTTCCTTTTTCAGGTACTCTTCCAATTCGGCAAATACCATCATGCCCGATTTGTTTTTTATCAGCGCCGAAGCAGCCCTGATATGACCGCCACCACCAAAATGCTGGAGAATGGTATCCAGGCGAATGGTGTCTTTTGCACTTCTGGCAATGACAAGACTATCGTTGTTGTGAGTGAAATAGAACACACAAAAGATTGCCTCTGTTTTTTCCACATCAAAGACTTTTTCAATCACCTCAGCCAGACCGCCAACCTGGTTTTGCAGCTCAACATAAGCCAGAATCAGGGAATGTCCGTTGATGTCTTTGTGTGTCACTCGATTCATGACATCTCTGAACAGCGTAATTTGCTGCCTGTCACTGAGAGTTTCCAGAAATTTTTTGGCAAGAGTAACAGAAGCCCCGTTTTTAAGGAGATACGAGGCAACTTCCAGGTCTTCACTGGTAACATTGTCGTGCTGAAAGCATCCGGTGTCGGCGTAAATACCTGTCAGCCCGATTGTAGCATCTTCAGGTTCCACCTTAACACCTTGCTTCATCAGTTCAAGGCCGATAAACGTGGAATTGGAACCATAATGGCCATAATGGATCGTCGCTCCTTCAATATCGTCATGACCCGAAGGATGATGATCAAACACGTCAATTTCGCCATCGAACCCATCCAGGTGTTTAAAAAACTCCTTTACCCGTCCTTTGGATCGGGTATCCACCACAATAATCTTTTCAACGGTCTGATTAGCCAGCTCTTTGGCGTTTATAAACTCGAATCGGTTCTGGTAAAGATTGTAGAGGTTTCTTGCCGCGGGATGGATCAGATTGCTTTGAACTAACTGATAATCCGGATAAAGATACTTAATCAAAGCGATGGACCCAAAACAGTCCAGGTCCATATTGGAATGACCAAAAATCACCTTCATACTCTAAGCTTCCCTTTTAAGACTGGAATTGAATTTCCAATACTTACTGAGATCTTTAAAACCCGCCCTTTTCAGGCCGGTCTTAAATCGTCCTCAACCAAAAGTGGTTTTACCCTAGAGTATACACTATTTTCCAAGCAACTTAAAGACACAGATTTTAAGGTTTTAATCGGTCGGTTTTAGTTCGCAGATACGGACTTTTATCCCAGTTTCACCCGCATTATCGGTTATCGGCTATCAGTCATTGGTTTGCGGAACAATTATTCAAGGTGAAGAGAACAGAGAAAAGCAATTCAGTCTCCGGTTGTTGCTACAATGTTGTGGGGTCAGTTTTGATTGCTCCGTTTTGTTCGAATTGCGCCCCTTGGTTTGGGCTTCACAGGTCGCACCATGGATTGCTTTGGATCGATTTCATCGCCTGGTTTTACTGCTTGAAACCCCCAGGAGTAAAGTCTGAGCAGGGTGAAAATGTACATATCGGTCTTTAAAAAATTGAATTTATTCTCGACAATAACCTGCCAGTCGTCCTTGTTTTCGCCTTTCAGGATTTTCGCCACTTTTTGTGATTCCTTTTCAAAACCGGGATCATCAGCATCTTGAAAGGTGAGTTCAGCAAAAAAATTAAGCTGGAGGGGCTGATCCTTCTCCGGTAATTTCTTCAAACTATTGGAAATTGCAATATAGGAGTATTTAAACTGTTCCTTTTCAGGCTCCTCGTATTTTTTAACAAATAGTTGTTCCCCTCCCAGGCCGCAGGCACATAAATACGTGTCGTTTTTTTCCCTGGTTTTCTGAAAAATCCGCTCCGCAACAGCCATGAAAAGTTTCAGATAATCAGCGTCATCACCGATTGTTACAGGTTTGTTGTCACTATTATGAAATGTGAATATATCATAACCGGCAGACTGCTTTTCCCAACTCAAACTTGGATTGGTAACTTTTTCAGAGATGTCGGACGGTAATTCCAGTTTATCGAGTATGTTTTGAAAATTCATAGGTATTTTACGGTTGGTGTTGATCTAAATACTTGTCCATTTCCTTGGTAACGAAAGCCAGGTGCTCCTTTTCGGCATCCGCCATTTCCAGGAAAAACTTCTTTGCCTCAGGATCGGTAGCATACTGCGACAGTCGCAGATAGAAATCAAATGCCTGGGTTTCAAACGCAATTGCCAGGCTAAATACCTCATAAGGACTGTCCGTGTTTGCCAGGGTTTTAATCAGGGTTTCATCGGCATACCCGCCACCTTCCAATAACTGCACCTGCTTTTCCTGCAACTCTTTTTCGATCAGTTCCTTGCCACTGGCAATAGAGTATGAGTCGGCCAATGCCTGTTTATGTTCTACTTCGAAAGACGCAAGTTTACGATACAGCTTTTTATAGGTTTCATCGACAGTTTCTCTGGCGATTTCCAAATAAAACTGGCGCAGACCTTCTTCCATGGCATATGCCATACTAACGGCATCCGGAAATTCAACATCCTGCCTGATAATGCCAATATTCAAATCAAACTGACCCGAAGCACGATTCCCTGTCCAGGAATCAAATCCACCTTCTATTTCTTTAACATCTTCAAAATCCTGGGAAACAAACCATTGTACGGCGGCCTTGCTCCGTCCCCCCTGCCTGCTGTAAACAATAATGGGTTTTGGGTCGGGTAACGTAACGTTTCCTTCTATCAGATCATTCATTGGCATGGAAACAGCGCCTGGAATGTGACTTTTGGCATATTCCGCAGGCTGACGCACATCGATCAGCACATAACTTCCGGCTGAACTCTCCGCCAACATTGTTTTAAAAGTATCTACATCGATACTTTCAACCTTGGTTACTACTTTTGACCATTTCATATTTTTACTGTTATAAAATCAAATAGTTAGTTTTTTTCCGTTGTTTGGACTTTTTGATGTTCCTCCTCCTTGATTCTTTCCAGAACCCGGATTCTCCTTCGATCGTTAGCTTCTTCGTTTCTTCGTTTTTCCTCGTCCGATTCAAAAACCAGGGGAGGTACGTTTGTTGGTTTGCCGTTGGCATCCAACGCCACGAAAGTGAGATATGCCGAAGCAATGTGCTTGGTTATTCCGGTCAACACATTTTCTGTTTCCACCCGCACCCCAACTTCCATGGACGATTTGCCGACCATATTCAAGCTGGCCCTAAGTGACATCAAGTCTCCCACAAATACGGGATGATGAAAACTAAGCCGGTCAATTGAAGCTGTTACCACATTGGTTTTGGCATGTTTGACACAGGTCACTCCGGCGGCATTGTCGATTAGCTTCATGATAACACCACCGTGAACATTTCCCGCAATGTTTGCATCTTGAGGTTGCATGACTTGTGACAATATCGTTGAACTGTCTTTGACTTTTCTTCCTTCCATGGTAATCCTTTATTTCCGGCAATATCCTTTTGCCGGTGATTAAACAGCCGATAAACTTTTATCAGCCTCAAAAAAAATTGCAAAAAGGAATACGATTCCGATGCAAAAAGAACATCCGCACGGACCGTTTGCCTATTAGCAGCGATTACACTGAGTTTTATAGATATCCTTCTAACCCGGTTAACTCCTTCCTGTTTTTGCCATCTTCAATCTATGTGCCAATCTAACCTAAGCCAACGGTTAAAAAGCTTCTTTTGTCCGTTCCAACAGGGCTTAAGCCTTTCTTTAACAAACCATTCAACTCATTCTGCTTATTCACTATGAACCTGCCAACCAATAAAACAACGGTCTTTAAGTTATTGCCCGACTATATCTGTCTCAAAGGTAGAATGAGACATAAGTGATTGTATCACATGCTGTACGAAGCCGACTCAAGACGTTCAGCGAGATTTTCCCGAACGTTGTTCAATGAATACGGATTGATGCTGAAATGTTTGTAACCGATATGGAGTAAAATAGAAAGTATTGTCGGATCAGCAGCGATCTCCCCGCAGATTTCAACTATTTTCCCACTGTTTTTTGTTTTCTGGAATATCAAATCCAACAAGCTGATAAACGATTGTGCGTCAGGATTATATCGATAGCTGACATGGGAATTGTTGCGGTCAACCGCGCAAAAATATTGGAAGAGGTCATTGGTACCTATACTGAAGAAGTCAGCTTTATCCAATAACTCTTCCAATATAAAAACCGCCGAAGGAATCTCAATCATGGCCCCGATGGGTGGTAACGGCACCCCAATCTCCTCCGCAACGGATGCAATGATCTCTTTAGCATCAACAAATTCTCTTGTTTCAGTGATAAACGGCACCATGAGTTTGATCTGTCCATTTTTTGACACGTTCAGCAAGGCTTTCACCTGCTCTTTAAATAATTCTGTTTCTTTTAACAGCAGACGAATCCCACGTAATCCCAAGGCCGGATTGTCTTCCGCGATATCACTGCGAAGACGTTTGTCGGCACCCAAATCCAGCAATCTGAAGATCACCGGTTTTTCAGGAAAATTATTCAGGATTTCTCCATATAACTCCATTTGGGTCTGGTAGTTAAAGTCCCCCTTTTTTTGCAGATAAAATATTTCTGTGCGCACAAGTCCGATACCATCAGCATTCAGAGCTGCCGATTTCGCTGCATCGAGAGTACTGGAGACATTGCTGTATAGCGTAATGCCGTTTTGCCTGATTAGGGTATCATCAATTTTATCTCTTTTTGTTTCCGATTTCTGTCGCTTTAAAGCGACCTGTTTCAGCCTGTATTCATCGATTGTGGTCTTTGACGGATTGATGATGATCTTACCCTTAAACCCATCAATGATAATGGTATCTGCAAATTCCGTCATTTTAAGCAGATATTCAATACCGCTTACAGCAGGTATTTGCCGGTTTCTGGCCAAAATCGCCGTGTGTGATGAAGGACCGTCTTTTTGGGTTACAAAGCCGATGACTTTTTCCAGGTCCAGTGAAGCGGTCTCACCGGGAGTCAGCCTGTCGGCAATGATAACACTATTTTCCTCCAATTCCGCAGTTTTATGCAGGGCTCCCAGGTTGGAAAGCAATCTAAGGCAGATATCATCGATATCCGATGCTCGCTCTCTCAAATACCCATCCGGAATTGCCTTGAACTTTCTGATATATTTATTGGAAACATAGCGGATACTGAAGGCCGCCCCTTTGTTGAACTTGCCAATGTGATGCAGCATCTCCTTTTTGTACGAGGGGTCTTGCAGCATAAGCAGATGACCCTGGAAGATATCGATATTGATATGTTCATCGGACGAGCTTATCTGTTCAATTAAGCGCACCAGTTCCGCCCTGGTAAGTTCAAATGCTTTTTCCAGCTTGTTTATTTCTTCTTTGGGATCAAATTTTTTCTGGCAGCTCTCGATATAATGATAAATCATATGAACCGGTGTACCAATCGCAATACCGTTGGAAAGAGGCATGCCGATAAACACAAGGTCCTTGGATTGCTGAATCTGTTCTGATTCTTCGTAGATCTCGGCGATATTAAACTTAAGCACCATCCCCGAAACGATAGATGCGACCGTAACCAGTAATTTCTCCAGCATTGGGGTGTTTTCCTTGTTTTCAACAAACTGGAAAACCAACACACCATGAAAGGATTTTTTGTCTTTTAAGGGAATACCAATAAAGGTATTAAACGGCTCTTCGCCGATACCCGGAAAATATTTGTATTTCGGATGATGGGATGCATCCCTTATAAACAGGTAGTTCCCTCCTGTGAACGCTTGACCGGTCAATCCTTCCGATGGTTTCATATTTACTTTGCCTATGGCATCATGATGCAATCCCTGGGTTGCCATTAAGACCAGTTGATCCCTGTTATGGTTGAATAAATAAATAGAACAGGCATCGCTTTCCAGAAACTGGTTCAAGTGTGAGACAATGCTTTGTAAAGCCTTGTCATACGTTTCAGTATCCAGAATAATGTTTCCAATATTGTGCAACAGTTCTAAATCATCCATATCATATCCGGTTAGTTGGAATTACAGAAAACGCCTGAAGGCATTTATCGATAAAAACTAATGTGGTTCGTGATAAGATCCAAGCAGGTAATTTCAGCATGGTCCAGATTTTGCGATGAGGCTGATATCAGCTACAACGACTCCAATTCTGTCTTGAAAAGAAATTTGACTGTACCAGTTTCCCAAATTCCCTGCAATTTTTTTTGGCTCAAGGGTTTTGAGCCTTTATTTAGAGAACATTCACCTATTCAGTTATTGTACAATGAAAACTGTAGAAATAAATCCTATTAAGGATCAAAAGCAAAACAATGCGAAATACATCCATTGGCCCCAATTATACAAAGGGACATTAGTAAAGCGTTACAAACGCTTTCTTGCAGATATTGTGCTCAATAGTGGTGAAACCATCACTGCTCATTGTGCCAATTCGGGCAGCATGAAGGATTGCAGTGAGTCAGGTCGACCTGTTTTCGTCAGTTATCACGATGATCCCAAAAGAAAACTCAAATACTCATGGCAAATAATCGAAATGCCGACATCACTGGTTGGCGTTAATACCTCCTGGCCGAATAAACTGGTCGCACAGGCCATCATTTCAGGTGCGGTTGACGAATTAACCGGATATCATTCCCTTGCCCAGGAAGTAAAAGTTGGAGACCGTTCGAGGCTTGATATCTATCTTACCGATAACAAAAAAAAGCAGTGCTATATTGAAGTCAAAAATTGCACCATGGCTCGTGATGGCGTCGCTGCATTCCCGGATGCAGTGACAACAAGAGGTAGAAAACACCTGGTTGAATTGCAGAACCTGGTGGACTCTAATACACGTTGTGTTATGTTCTACCTGATTCAACGAACCGATGCCGAGCTTTTCAGGCCAGCTGACGAGATAGACCCTGAATATGGAGAAGAACTGAGAAAAGCCCATGAAAACGGGATCGAAATTCTGGTTTACGACGTTACCATTGATGAAACAAAGATCGGAGTAAACCGAAAGATCCCTTTTCAGTTGTGAGATATGACTTTTGGGAAACTACTACCCGAAGAGTTTGTTTGTACTACTACCTGAAACAATCAGATACTCTTCATTTCAGGGAATTGATCCAGGAATCTGTAAAGAGTAGCCCTTCCCACACCTAAAAACCGGGCAGCCTTGGCTTTGTTTCCACCGGTTTTTACAAGCGCTGTTTTTACCGTCTCCATGTCCAGCTTCTTGGACGGACCCCGCTGAGAAACCGGTGAATGACTGGCCTGCAATTCCATCGGCAAATCTTCAGCCTGGATCGTCTCTTCCTTGCATTTGACTACTGCAAAACGGATGGTATTCTCCAGTTCCCGAACGTTGCCGGGCCAGTCGTAATCCATCAGAATGGACATAGCTTCGCTGGAAATATTACGCGGAGAGGAATCGTGTCCCCGGGTTTCCTGCTGCAGAAAATGCTCGCACAGAAGCAGGATATCGTTTTTCCTCTGTCTTAGGGGTGGCAGATCAAACGGAATGACGTTAAGTCGGTAATAGAGATCTTCCCTGAAGTTACCTTTTTTCACTTCCTGTTTAAGATCTTTGTTGGTTGCGCTGATCACCCGGACATCCACAGAGATTGTTTTTTCACTCCCCACTTTTTCCAGGGTCCCTTCCTGCAGAAATCTGAGTAGTTTAACCTGCACCTGTTTTGGGAGATCAGCCACCTCATCAAGAAATATCGTCCCACCCTTGGCCAGCTCAAAACGACCCTTTTTATCGCGTATGGCCCCGGAAAATGACCCTTTGACATGCCCAAACAGCTCGCTTTCAACCAAACCTTCCGGTAAGGCACCGCAATTTATGGGGACAAAGGGACCGGTTCGCAGTTTACTTTCGTTATGGATCGCCATAGCCACCAGCTCCTTACCAACGCCCGTTTCGCCATGGACATGCACCGGATAGTCATAAAGCGCCACATCGCGTATCTGCTGAAATATCTGCAACATCTTGTGATCACAACCAATGATGCCACGAAAACTCTTTTTCTTGGTCAGCTCGCGTTCCAGAGTTTTTAATTCGGTCGTGTCACTGAGTGAGGCGACCACACCATGCATGTTCCCCTCAACGTTTCTGACAGGCACAATGGTTACATCCAGTTCTTTGCGAAGGCCTTCCACATCATAAAAAATGGTACCGTATTGCTTCTCATTGAAATTGATGTCCCCACCATCACAAAATGAACATTCCTTGCCACAAAGTCTCGGACTAAAGACTTCGTGGCAATCCTTTCCAATAGCATTGGCCGGGGAAATGCCGGTCATTTTAGCTGCGCCGTCACTAAAGAAAAAGATCTTGCGATTTACATCATGTGCAATAGTCGCATCTGAAACACTGTTAAGAATGTTGTTCAGGTTGGCCTGTTGATTGAGAATGGCTTTAAAATATCCGTAGGCAAACAGATCGTGTGAAAGTACCTGGAGTCTTTCTGCTATTTGTTTTAGACGTTCCTTAAATTTTTCGTTCGATCCCCTGTTTAGTGCCGGATCATCGATCTCCCAATTCAGCACTATCGGTGCACCATTCAGGATAGGGCAGCTGCTCTGGTTGACACCGCAGAGTGTGATTCCCATATCAAAGCGGTTGACATTCAGATCATCAATAGTCTTTGGACGCTGGTCTGTAACATCAATATCATATTCGCTCATTACTTCGACGGCCAGCGGGTCTATGCTTGAATCCGGCTGGGTACCTGCGCTGAAAACGTCGACACCCTCCGGGGCTGCCTGGTTAGCAAAAGCTTCAGCCATTTGACTGACAGTTGAGTTGGAAACATCTAAAAATATTAAATTGCTATTTGCCATGAATAGTAATTGTTGCTGATAATCTTCCAGTTAAAACGAAATAAAGAACGGACCTTTCCCACTTCTCAAATCCGCATTTATATGAGTAGCTGTTATTGGGGAGTTGTCTGAGTATTTTCAACGAACGTTGCGCTTTCAAGATAATAGAAAAGCAGGACTTTATCAATGTGGAATGTCATCGAGACCCAAAAATGCACACGTTCGGCGGGAACTCACAACGAAGAGATTTATTCAGTTTACCGGCTGCAGCCGTTCTATCCTGCGGCCAATTTTGCCAGCCTCAGGATACCCGGACTTAGCTGATCAAACTTACTCGTCAAAATGCTTTGTTAGATAATCCTGCATGACGACCGTTGCATCCTGGCGGCATTCTCCGCAACTTGTGCTGATTTTGGTCATTTCCTGCAGATCGTAAAAGGTGCGCGCTCCCTCCAGTACTGCTTCTTCTATTTCATGATCTGTGATACCAAGACATTCGCAAATAATCTTCGCTTCTTCTTCAACAACCCTGTCCTCCATGCCGTTTTTGAAATAGTAATTGTTGATCGCCTGACGAAGTGCTTTATCACCTAATACGGAACAGTGCACTTTATTGTCCGGCAATCCGTCCAATTGGCCGGCTATATCTTTTGGAGAAAGGTTGAATGCCTGATCCAGTGTCATACCTTTCACCATTTCCGACAGCACCGATGTGGCAGCAATGGCACTGGCACAACCATAGGTTTGCCATTTGCAGTCGGTAATTTCCAGCTTTTCTTTATTCACGGCTATATAAACGATCATCTGATCACCGCATTTGATGTTACCGGTCATTCCCTTGGCATCGTAATCCATGTCATTTTCATTGGCCAACACATTTCTCGGATTCATAAAATGATCTTTGACCTTATCGGAATAAATCCATCCACCTGCGCTCATTAATTTCTCCCTTGGTATACGGTTGACATCTGACGAACTCGATGAATTGTGGATGTCAGCTTTTCAATCATGTATTCAATCTCATCTGCTGTGGTTTGACGGCCCATGCTGATGCGGATGGAACCGTGGGCCAGTTCAGGCGGAAGTCCCATGGCGAGAAGCACGTGAGATGGATCCAGTGAACCTGAAGCACATGCTGAACCGGTTGATACGGCAATCCCCTCCAGATCCAGGTACAATAGAATTGCTTCTCCTTCTGCCCCTGCAAATGAAACGTTCAATGTAGTCTGCACGCAATCTTCCTGATGCCCGATAAATTTGATATCCGGAATATTGTCCGTAATTCCCTGCTTGAGTCTGTTTCTAAACTCGCGCATCCTTTTTTCTTCGGATTCCATCTCCAAGGATCTCATTTCAATAGCTTTGCCCAGTCCGATGATGCCCAGGGTATTTTCTGTTCCGGCCCGACGCCCCTTTTCCTGGTGACCACCTCGAATCAAGGGACAGTATGTGACCCCTTTTTTGATATAAAGAACACCAATTCCTTTTGGTCCGTATATTTTATGAGCTGAAAGGGATAGAAAATCCACATCCAGGTCTTTGACATTAACCGGGATTTTTCCCACTGCCTGTACGCCATCGGTATGAAACAACGCACCATTTTCATGGGCTATCTCAGCCAGTCTTTTTATATCCTGGATTGTACCGGTTTCATTGTTGGCCATCATGATCGATACCAGACCGGTATTTTCACCAATTGCAGCGCGAAAATCATCCTCGTTTATTTTCCCGTCTGCACCTACACCAACGAAAGCAACCTGGCTACCCCTATCTCTCAGACATTTGGCAGCTTCCAATATGCAGGGGTGCTCAATAGCCGTAGTTACTACCGCGGCGCCCTTATCTGAGGCGCCAATGTTGCAGGTACTATAAGGACTACAAGTCAATGTCTGCAACACCGTGTTGTTTGCCTCGGAACCACTGCCCACAAAAATAATCTCATCATAACTGGCTCCGATGAACTCAGCGATTCGGTTTCGGGCTTCCTCAACCATGGTTCTGGCTGATCTTCCAAAACTGTGAAGACTGGAAGGATTACCAAAATCTTCCATTATCTCACACATGGTTTTTTTTACTTCGGGATGAAGCGGTGTAGTCGCATTGTGATCAAGATACACCATTTTTTGTTCTTTCATTTGTTCTGTCCGCCTTGATGTTTTTTTGGAAGGAATGTGTTTAAAGATAGCCTTTTTTATTCAAAATGTATTAAATCACCCATTCGTTGTCAATATTGTTTATGATGTTACTGAACATTCCTTTCTCCAGACTTAATCCAGGTCAATAAATCAGTTTTTAACCTTTTTTGAAACTGGATTTTTTAACTGATAAATTAAAAAGTATCACACTGTTGAACAATGTTTGCTGATGACCGTCATTTTTCAAAAAGATCTGTAGACAGATACCGTTCACCAGTATCAGGCAAGACCACGACTATCCGCTTTCCGGCATTTTCCGGTCGGTCGGCCAATTGCAGCGCAGCCCAGGCTGCAGCGCCTGAAGAAATGCCACAAAGAATCCCTTCCTGCTTCGATAGCATCTGGGCGGTTTCCATGGCATAATCATTGGTCACGACAATGATTTCGTCTATAATATCGGTGTTTAAAACCTTGGGAACAAATCCGGCTCCAATACCTTGGATTTTATGCGGTCCCGGACTTCCTCCGGATAAAACGGGCGAATCTACCGGCTCAACAGCAACGATTTTTACGTTGGGATTTCGTGACTTCAACACTTCGCCGACTCCGGTAATGGTTCCGCCGGTTCCCACGCCAGCCACGAACACATCGACTCTTCCATTGGTATCCGACCAAATCTCTTCCGAGGTTGTTTTGCGGTGTATCTCCGGATTCGCAGCATTTTCAAACTGGTTCGGCATATACGCTTTTGGTTTTTCAGAAAGAATTTCCTGTGCTTTTCCCATGGCTGCCTTCATGCCTCCGGAGCCTGGTGTCAGCACAAGTTCCGCACCTAATTGTTTTAGCAGACTTCGTCTTTCCAGGCTCATGGTCTCGGGCATGGTCAATATCAACTTGTATCCTTTAGAGGCACAAATCATGGCAAGTGCCAATCCTGTATTACCGCTTGTCGGTTCAACAATGGTGCTTCCCGGACCAATCAATCCTTTTTCCTCAGCATCCTGAATCATAGCCAGACCGATTCGGTCTTTGACGCTTCCCAAAGGATTTCTTGATTCGGTTTTTGCGAGAATTTCAACACCCTCTGCTTTGACAACATTGTTCAACCTGATCAGGGGTGTTCCCCCTATTGAATCACCAACGTTATTTTTAACGATTGCCATGATTTGCTCCTGAATGTCACGTGCTTTAGAATCAATCCAATAAACCTGCGGATTGTTTGTTCAATGAAATCTCTCCAGTTGGTACCTGAAAGAAAACCAACTTAACACCTACCAATAAAAGCTTTAGAAGCAGCTTGGTACTTCGAAGTTTAGCGTTTTCGGTGATCAGCTTTCAGCCGGTTTCTGCCTGCAATTATAATGTCTTAAGCTGAACACTGAAAGCTAACGGCTGACAATACGTTAATCTTCAGGCTGAATTCCGGCATCTGACACAAGGCTGGATAAAGGTTTAGCGATTTTCCGTTCAAACACTAGTTATAAACCAGTCGAGGTGTTTCCATAATTACTTTTGTTTTGGGAGGCACCGACTCCGTCAGCCAGACATTTCCTCCAATGATACTGCCTTCGCCGATCACCGTATTGCCGCCCAGAATTGTCGCTCCGGAATAGATAATCACATTATCCTCAATGGTTGGATGACGTTTCATACCCTTCATTCTCTTGCCTGCATCAATGGGCAGGGAATGTGCTCCCAGTGTCACACCCTGGTAAACTCGCACATTCTTTCCGATCTCCGTGGTTTCCCCAATTACCACACCGGTTCCATGATCGATAACAAAACTTTCTCCAATTTCAGCCCCGGGATGGATATCGATACCTGTGGTTGCATGGGCATATTCGGTCATATTCCTGGGCAGAATCGGAATTTTCATTTCATGCAGCAGGTGAGCAATGCGATATATCATGATGGCTTTGATTCCCGGAAAACTGAAAATAATTTCATCATGGCTACGAGCTGACGGATCACCAACAAAAGTTGCTTTGACGTCTTTAGCAAGAATTCTTCTAATATCGGGCAAAGATTCCAATAGAGCAATAGCTGTTCGCTGTCCCTGCTCCCGGCAATCGGAGCATTCCTTCTGATATCGATAGCAATCATGCCGGATTGCATTTGCAATCTGCTCTCCAAGCAGACCGTATACTTCCGACACTGATTGCCCCATATTGTATTTTAAATTGTCGGGGTTTAGCCTGGTACTGTTAAAATAGCCTGGAAAAATAATTTCCCGCAGACGGTTTATTATCTCAACCACCGATTCCACCGAGGGAATCGGCTCATAGTCCACATGCGTGAAACACTCGGGATCTGCACAACTGGTGATAATACTCTCGGTTACATCAGACAGCCGTTCCCTTAAAACACCGCCTGTTTCAGGTTTAATACGACATTTTTTGAGTTTGATCTCCAGCTCTTCCGTTTTCATGGTAGGTCCCCGTTCTGATTGGGTGTTCAATGTCAGGCAGGTTATAACTTCAACATAGCAAAATCCTGTCAATTTTGCCTTAATTTATTGGCAAAAACGGGAAATTCTCTTCCTCACCCGGAACACCATCGCTAAACTATCTGACTTTTACCCATCTGAAAGATTTATGCCAAATATTATTCAGTGCGCTTTGATGGTCAATTCCATGACCATCGGCTATGGGAGATTAAACCAATCCCAAAATTTGTGTTTTGCATAAAAACGTTTTCTCTAAAAATGGAATCCCGTTTT
>JAKSDL010000783.1 GCA_022360105.1 Pseudomonadota bacterium | reverse complement strand
AACAATCAATCTTTCTATGCCGTGTGATAATATCAGCTCAGCTATTTTGGAAGGGTTGTTCAAAGGCAGATCATTGGACGACCAGACTTTGCTTACCAATGGGTGCGTTTCTGCAAATTGTATGAGAGGTGATTCGTCCAACCGGCTACCAAACAAGCTTTCTGAAAACGCTATGAAAACCACACCAGTCTTTGTCTTATCAACATGATTGGCGGTAATTGCAGACTGATTAACCGCGTTCTCGGAGGCGTTCAGATGCTGCTTAGGCTCTTCAGTGGTGCCCATATCTCGTCACTCCATGTTCGGATTGTGATGATTGACTGTTTTTTTTGTTAGTTGCAGATTGCTTTCAAGTCCGGACCAACCAGTGTTTTTGTCCGTCTTTTGAAGAGTATTCGTTGTCAGGAGAGTTTATCGAAACATACTGACCACATCCCTGTGCTTCAGAAGGAATTAAGATGGGATTAGCAACAAACTCAATCCTTTATTGGAAGATGCCCTTAATCTGTTTTCACAGTTTTTAAGGACATTTTGAATAAGGAAGTTCGATTTGCACGATTTAGCCAAAACACTTAACGAACAACTGGACTAATCGTGTATCGGATGATCTTTTTAGCAACCTTAACAGATCTTTTATTATTTTGTTCTTAGCTTAAGTCAATTTTTATTGTTTTAAACTGCAATGAAGCTGATCACTTTAGGAAAACTATAGGGGTTCTGATGCCGGGTGTCAAGAGAATCTAATACCGAAGACAAGTGCTTATCGGTTACTGCCGTTTTATCCTCCTAAAAACTCTCAACCTTCAAATGATCAATATAAACGAGTTTTAATTAATTTAACTTTTTAACTATGTCATTTCTAAGATGATTCAAGCTCTAAACTGTTTAATTACGGATAGATCGCACAGAAAACAATTGGCTGCTTAGAACTGCTATTTAGGATAAACTTGTTAAATCAATACATTAACTATTTGATCACAGCACTCAAAAGCTTTTTACCAACTGTGGATGATTGCTAATCAAGAATTTTAATCTTTTAGATCTAACACATAAACATCCTTCCGCAAATGCCTCAACAATGGTAACTGCTCCCGCACTTCATACAATCGTTTTTCGTTAATGGTGTTGATCATGATGCCTTCATCGAATTCAAGCTGATCAACCACATCACCCCAGGGAGAGGTTAGAATGGAATTTCCGTACGATAAATAACCGGCTTTGGGATTT
>JAKSDL010000099.1 GCA_022360105.1 Pseudomonadota bacterium | reverse complement strand
GAATCGTGGGATTTGGCATTTATTGGTGCTGATTTTATCAATCCCGACACCCTGCTGCAGTTTGCGGATAAGTTTTCCTCCCGGGGATTCAACTACGAAGCCTTTTATCCCTGCTATGGCTTGGCTGAAAGCACCCTGTTTGTGTCGGGTGGAAATAAATATCACGATCCGATTTTTGGTTGCTTCGATCAAACCAGATTAAAACAGCGCAGAATTCAAACGTTAAGCAATGAAGATCTCAAAAGCCAAAAGCTGGTTAGTTGTGGTCAGCCCCTTCAGGATGTTCAAATTCAAATTGTTGACCCTGAATCCAAGACAATATGTCCTCCGGATCAAGCTGGAGAAATCTGGGTTTCCAGTGATAGTGTGGCAAAAGGCTATTGGAATTGGAGCAAGGAAAAATCCGGGCAAATATTTCAAGCCTTTACCAGCTGTGGACAAGGTCCTTTCCTGAGAACCGGAGATCTTGGTTTTTTCCATCAAAAAGAGCTCTATATTACCGGTCGTATCAAGAACCTGATCATTATAAACGGTAAGAACTACTATTCCCAGGATATTGAAAGATCCGCCGAGCAAAGCCATGAGGCGCTTCGAGAGGGATTTGGAGCTGCTTTTTCAGTGTCTGACAAAGGAGAAAAGCAACTTGTCATTGTAATGGAAGTCAACCGTCAGTACCTCAGAAAGCTGAATGGTGCTGACGTGGCAATCGAAATGTTTAAGTCGGTCTTAAAAGAGCATTTTATCAAGCTGACAGAGATTGTCCTGATAAAGACCGGCAGCATTCCGAAAACATCAAGTGGAAAAATACAAAATTTCAAGTGCAGGGAGCAGTATCTTAGCAAAGAATTAAATGTTGTTTATACACACAAGTTCGATCATACCCTTGAATCCTCAACAGATGATTCCGTTCTGACTGCCGGCAATGAAACAGACCAGACCATTCCAGAAGCTTTCAAAAAGAAATCAAACCAAAATCTTGGTTTGAACGAGAATGTCTCCAAAAAAGAGCAACAATTAATCGCTGAACTGTTGGATCAACTACAACATGACTGCCTCTTAACGGTTGCAGGCATATTGAAGCTGAAGCCAAGTGATATCAGCCTTGACAGTGATCTAGTCGAAACAGGTTTAGGTTCCGTCGACGTGGTAGATCTGTCCAACCAAATCAGTTCCACCTTTCAAATTGAGGTCGCTCCCAACTTTTTCTACAAGTTTCCTTCAATCCGCCTATTTTCGGAGCATTTGATAGGACAGTACTACAACATGATCCGCACATTCTACCTGGGAAAATCATGGGCGGATTCCGAGGTAACTTTGCAGAAGGTTCCGGAT
>JAKSDL010000540.1 GCA_022360105.1 Pseudomonadota bacterium | reverse complement strand
TGTTGAGTACGCTTTATCGGCATTAGCGGCCAGATATAGTTGTCCTCCCCCCTCTACCCTATAAACATGGATATCAATAATATCCATGTGGAAAACGCTGGCGGAAAAGTTTAACCGCTCAATAGATCCTTTAAACCCGATCTCGTAATTGGTGGATCGTTGCGGTTCGAAAACTATGTCATCCTCCGTTCCGCTGCTGGCAAAATAATTGAATCCACCCGGCATATACCCTGCCGAATAGGATGCATAGGCTTTCACACCATCTGATATTGCGTAGGAAAGCGCTGCCTTGGGCAAAACTGCGGTCCATAGTTTTCTAGTTTCGAACTCAAAAGTCGGGGAACCTACTGTTCCAACCTGTCGAAAATAAAAATCCAGATCTATCTCTTTTACTATGGTCTGGACGCGGGTTCCTAACGTCAGTTCCCAATCCTCACTGAGTGGCGTTATTACCTGACCGAACATGGCATTGGTAATGCTGTCTGTCTTGGAGTAAGCGTCCTGCTCATAGTTGCCAAGAAACACATCTGTGGATGGGTCAAAATAAGGAAATTGAAATCCGTAAGGTCCCTGATCGTGTTTTTCAACATCCAGATAGAAACCGGCTACCCAGCGGAAACCTTTTGAGTTATTGCTTGAAATTCTCAATTCCTGTGTCCAGGTGTCGGTTTCACTTTCCAGCATCTGGTAAAGATCGGTATATAATGAATTGTTGCCAAAATCAGCGTCCCACCGCCCTTCGTTTTTCAAAAAACGGTGTGTGGTTGTAGAGGTAAACGTCATCTCACCCAGATTGTAACTCAGATGAAGACTCTGTGCAGCGATATTGAATTCATCAGACGTTTCCACATCGTAGTTGACCTCTTCCGCATCCTCCCTCTTAAAATCGTCGAGACTGCTACCACCGGGCAATGCATATCCATCCTCCCAGTAAAGTTTAGTGATAGTGTTGGATAGGTTCAGCCTGGCGCTGAATTTATCCGACCCTTTATAAAAAAGATAGGAGCTGAGATTGGTATCTTTACTGCGATTGGCGTTTTCATCCAGATCGGGGTTTTCATTTTTAATCCAACCGTCTTCCTGCACATGTTGTCCATTGATTCCGAAATACAGCTTGTTTTCCGAAATCGGAGTACTTACATTAAAAAACCCTCGTATCGTATTAAAGCTGCCGTACTCGGCGCCGACTTTTCCTTCCAACTCATCAGCCGGGTCTTTGCTGATAACATTGATGACGCCGCCGATTGCGTCTTTACCGTAAAGGGTTCCTTGTGGTCCACGGAGCACTTCCACGCCTTTCACGTTAACCAGAGAAGCGTCAAATCCCCAGGCATGGCCGTAAGGCACACCATCAACATAGATGACCACAGGATTCATGCTGGTAAATACGGATGTATTCAATCCTCTGAAATTCATGGCATTACCATGATTGGGTGAGTAAAAGGTGTTAGGAATTTCCTTGATAAGTTCGGGAATATTCTTAATCCCTTTTTCTTCAATAACATCTTCACTGACTACTGTGATGCTCTGGGGAACATCCACTATGTTCTCATTGATTTTATTGGCTGAGACTGTAATTTCCTCAATTCTGAACAAATTGTTCTCATCTTCTTCCGGATTTTCCGTATCCTGGGCTGATATTGCCGGAGTGACCAGGAAACTCAAAGCCAATATCAGCGATATGGCAATCCATTTTGTTTTTACAACTTTTTCTGTTTTGTGAAATTCCGCACGTTTTATCATCACAACTCCTCTATTTCACTGTGTTAAAAATTGAAACCCCTACCAAATATATACCCAACTCATGGTTGTTCCTTTCAGCGATTCATCTCTCAAATTTCACATCGACTCCCTATCTCCGACATTCTCTCCACAACACAATCAAAGGATGGTATAGATCTTTGGATTCTGTTTACTGATTTGTGCATCCAATTTTTGATGTTTCGTAAGCATCTACCATGGAGATACAGTGTGAGCTGATTAGAGTTATCATCATCTTAGATATCTACCGGGTATTTGTTGGCTACGGACAAAATGGAAGTTGAGTTCTGCAGGAGATTTTTATGCAATCATAAACGCTAATTCATCGTCAGATTCATAGTAAAATATAAAATTAGTATCTACGAACAATTAATTATGTATCTACGATAAACCCTAATAGTCAACAGTGAGCAGCTTGATATGACAGATAGCCGAAAAAAATTGTGAAATCGCCTTAAATTTTGAGGGTCATTTTTTTGGGGGGTCAAGTCTTCTTTTGACTTATGTGTGCAGAGAAGGGTCTTGTTTTCGTTTAACTTTTAATACTTCCAGAATAATGTCATTTTAAAACAACACTTAACTTTGAGAATAGTTATGCACTGACGGTTCGAAAGGCTTCGAAAGATGAGATTTATCAGCGTTGTGAACAACAAAATGTCAAAAAATCAAGAAATGGAAGTAAAATTTCTGCAGTTAATTACACCGAGTAAATCGAATTGGAAAGGACTTGGGGTTTGGCCCGCACAATTGTTTAAACTTGCTATTCAAAGACCGGCAATGATCCACGAAAAACTCCCGGAGCAATCCAAAGCAGGTATACTTATCGGCAAAACCGGTTTCTGTGCCTTAAGTTAAGGGAGGAATAGACATTTGATTTGATTAAAAATGTTGTTTCTTGTAAACAATATTTCTCATAAATTTTCTAAATTCAACCTCGATTAGAATATCCACGTTTGGGACAAAAGCAAGGATTAAAGGACTGACCTATGCTGAATTTTCAGTTATTAAGATTTTACCTCCTGAAAGTTGAACGCTATTTTAAAGAGTATAGGAATTCTGTCATA
>JAKSDL010000474.1 GCA_022360105.1 Pseudomonadota bacterium | reverse complement strand
TTTGTAAATGATCCGGCAGAAAATATCACTGAGCATTAACGAAGGCCGGTTATACCTGCTCCTAACCGCATCTGAAATGGCTCCCGGATTGCTCATTCCAATTCTTGAGGATTTTAATAATGAGCGATTCATAAGAATATTGAGAGCAGCAACTCGTGCATTTGAGGCCGAAATTCTCTCATTTGCGGTATATTGCCTTCCCTGGATACAAGTACCCTGTTTGATAATAAAATGATAATCAGTTTTGATGAAGGATCCATCCAGAGCGAGGTGCCGGTAAAACCAAGATGTCCAATACTACCTTCCGGCATTTTTTGACTACAACTCCAATAATCCGCTTTACCGGATTTAAAGTCCCAACCGATCGATCTTGGCGATAGCGAAGGTTGGTTTTGATTGCGAAACATCTCTTTTAACAGCCTTCTTGGGATGATGTCATGCAAATCGGTATCACTTTCACTAAGGAGCATCGAACTTAGTATATGAATATCAGACGCGGTTCCAAACAAACCGGAATTTCCACCTTCCCCATAGAATAGGGCAGCATTCTCATCATGAACCCGGCCTTTGAGATTTGTATTTCTTATAGGGCAATATCCGGTTGGGATGATGTCAGGCAGCGCCGTTTCCGAAAGAGGATTAAACAACAAATGATCCAAATGTAAGGGCTTGAAAATCTGACTTCGGCAATAGTCATTCAAAGAGGTGCCGGAAACCAGCCGAACAAGTTCGCCAAGGATAATATATCCAAGACAACTGTATTCCATCTTGTGATCCGGTTCGTGACTCAATTGGATCTGAAGCAGTTTCTGCCAGCCTTCATCAGTATTAAAATTGGGCTCAAACAAGGCTATCCAGTCCGGCAGGCCGGAAGTATGGGAAAGCAGGTGTCTGATGGTCACTAACTTTTTTTTGTCTTGGGAGAATTCAGGGAAAAATTTATGTAGATAGTCGTCCAATGCCAACTGCCGATTATGCACCAGATGCAAGACAGCAAGCGCAGTAGCCAATGGTTTGGTGAGAGAGGCAAGATCAAACAATGATTTTTTTTTCAGCCTCTTTTCCGGTTCGTCCGGATCGGGCCTACCATACACTTCGTGATATTCAACTCTTTCTCCTCTACCAACTAATATTTCCAGACAGGGAAATACCTTCCTTTCAAGAGCAGAGTTTACCAAATCATCAATTGTGGGATTGGAAATCAGTTTTGATTCGGACATTTTGTTCAAAGAATAATGTTAACTTATTGGTTTTCTATATCTTTTAAATGCTATTATAAATTAATAAATTCATTCCTTAAACTGAATTTTGAGACCGTGTTTGAAGAAAACCGATGAGTTATTTTTCAACCAAAAGCCTGTCATTCTTTTATTTACAAGTGATGATAAGCTAACAGGTTTCTTGAAAAATCGAGTGGCAAATTCTTTGCATTTATTAGCATCTAAAATACAAATGCCAATAAGGAAATAAAAACACGGAGAGAAGCAATGAAAGGCCTTATTCTCACTACCATCACTCTTTTCTTTTTTGCAGGATCAGCTTTTGCTCAATGTCCTCCTCGACAGGTGCCAAGGTCAAGTCCACCGCCACAAAGAGGACCTGAAGATCCACCGATCTGTTTGGAATCATTTGAGATGTGTAACAACTGGGCAAGGCATTACTGTTATGCGGGTAGCCATGAGAGGCGGGTAAATGAAATTTTGCGTCAGATGAAAGAAAGAGGTGTCACAATTACGACCGCCATCATCAAAAGCGTTGCCAAGAGAACTATGAAACATCAATAAGGTTAACATTGCCGGGGGGCAGATTTTTTCTTCAGAAATTTGCTTCCAGTGTCGAAGTTAATCCAACTCTTCCCGCCCATTTGATTATCGTCTAATTACGTTTCAGCAACAGGAAATCTTTCACTTCCAAAAAGCCGATCTTTCAAGATAGCCGTCTACTTTTTCTGATCGATCCGAATCTTTGCCATAATCGATAGAAAACCGTATTCTTTTTGGAAAAAAAAAAAAAAAAACCTTATTCCCATAGTTTATGAAATCCGATGAGATAAAATGGAACCGTCGGTATTCTGCCGGTAAATATCCGACGGAGCCTCACGATGCAGTGGTTGCATTCCACACATTCAGCAAAAAGGGTATAGCGCTTGATA
>JAKSDL010000751.1 GCA_022360105.1 Pseudomonadota bacterium | reverse complement strand
GTTCTTGCATGGGTATTCGTACAAAGGCCCGAGCAATAGCCGTCAGGGCTATATTCCCTTAGGATTGTGGAAAGGAGTGGGTGGTTGCGAAAGCGGCTTTGCCCAGCCCGATCCGTTGGATAACAATATAGTTTGGTCGGGTTGTTATGATGGAGGACTGCAACGCTATGACGCGCGAACAGGTCATGCTAGGGATGTTCGTGTTTGGCCGGAAGCAGGTTACGGTTGGGAGCCTGGCAAATTGAAATACCGCTGCCAACGGTACTGATTTTGCTGTAGGTGGACCATTCACAGTTTTTCATTCAGGAACCATTTTTGGTTACGGGAGGCTTTCTTTGAAGCTTGCAACAAAAACCATGCTTTCCTTTATTGCGGTCATTGTTTTTCAAGCCGGCTTGACCGTATCTGTTTTAAGCTATTTTGTTCATCAACAAAATGAGGAAATTGCCGTTGATGAAATGAAAAAGGAAGCAAGCATCGTTTATGATAACTATACCACCTGGAAAACCCGCCTCTGGAAAAACCTGATCACTCTGAAACGCAACCAGGTACTGGCTGATGCCTCCAAGGAACTGTACCGGGAAACCTCTGCTTCACGGACAAAGTCTCAGCTGATAGATATTGCTAATAATACCAAAGAGTTGCTCATAACTTCCGGAATCGATTTTATAGTTGTTAAAACAGACAAGCAGCTTGTTATACGCAACATCAGCAATAACAAACTGATGTTCTCCGACCTCTTTGTCAAACTTCACCGCAACGACCGGTCTCACCCTTACCTGGAAAACATGGTTTTGGATGGAAATCTAACCTTAATGGGAATTATTAATCTCGGAACAGATCTGGATTTCCCCTTAAACATCTATTTGATTAAGGTATTGAACCGCCAATTCGTGAATAAGCTCAGCAAAAATCCACAGACCAAGGTCTTTTTTTACATCGGGGACCGTTATATTTTAGAGGAAGTCAACGATGTTCAGGTTGGATCTGTCATTCCTTTTGCCGAACTGAATTATTCCTATAATCTGCTGACGGACATATCCTTTGATAACGAGAAGTATTACGGCATTGTGGAAAAAGTTGGCAAGTACGCTTACGCGCTTGGATACAAAAACGTCTTCCTGGCCACACTGATGATAAGTGAACAATATTCACCCAACATTATTCTGATCTATAAACTTATTTTTACCATTTTTATCCTGGGCTCCTTGCTGGCCCTGGTACTGAGCTGGTTTCTTTCATTCAACATTACCAGACCCGTAAAAAACCTCCTATCGGCTATGATCAGGGTCAAAGAGGGAAAATTCGATATTCAGATTGAAGGAAGATACAGCTCTGAAATCCAGGAGTTGTTCCTTGGATTTAATGAGATGGCCAGCAATCTTAACCTGCAAAAGCTAACAACAGACCGCTATTTTGATGAGATCACCTCCCTCAAGGACTACAACGAGCGAATCATCGATTCCATCAGTACCGGAATTATCAGCATTAACAACAATTTCACTATTGAAAAGGTCAACCAGGGAATTCTGGAAACCTTCAAGTTTGAAGAACGTGATCTCCTGGGTAAAGATATTCGCAAAGTGGCACTGCCAATTGTAGATGGCGACCTGCTTGATAATATGAATGACATCGTAGCCGGCAACAGATCCTCCCACGTCGTAACAAAAAGGTTGCCTCCAAAATCGGTTTTTGAGATCAAACTGTATCACATCACCACGTCTGATTCTAAAACGGGCTGCGTATTAATGCTCAATAATATCAGCAAAAAACTCGAATTGGATGAACGCATCCTACAGGCCGAAAAATTGTCTTCAATCAGCATGCTTTCAGCCGGAGTCGCCCATGAAATAAACAACCCGTTAAGTTCCATCATGTCCAACGTGCAATACCTGGCTGAAGAAGAAAAAGATAAGGACAAATCGGTTTCCTTAAACTGGATTCGGCAGGAAACCAGGCGTATCGGCGATATTGTCAAACGATTGCTGGACTTTTCGGCAACCAATCACCTGGGAGAATCAGATACGAATGTAAATGAAGAGATAAGGCGAGTGGTGGATCTGGTTCGATTCTCCTTAAAACAAAAAGTGGTGATTGACCTTCACCTGGATGAAACGATTCCTGAAACACCGATCAGTTCGACGGAATTCAAGCAGATCATTATCAACCTGCTTACAAACTCTGTGCAGGCTTGCCAGGAAGGTGGTGAAGTAAAAGTAAGCACAACTACT
>JAKSDL010000682.1 GCA_022360105.1 Pseudomonadota bacterium | reverse complement strand
TTTTTCAGCAGCGACTGAGAAATGGACCTGTAATTAAGTCTGCATCATGGATGCCATATAATCATGCCCGGGCAAAAAAGCCCCCGGAAAGGTTTAAAAGAAACCACTGGCTAATCCCGAAAAACTCCTCCGGGGTTTAAATGACGGAAGGCGGCTGGATGTATTCAGGGGAAGGATTGAGTCATCGACCATTTGGCTATCAAATTTGATCACTTGGAGGGAAAATCGGTATGGATAAAATTGGCTCACTGCGAATGAAGAAAGTCAAAAGGTTTCAATCCCTGTTTTGAATTTTAGTAGCAGGAAAACTTAATTGTTCCATAAGATATTCCTTGAAATCCTCCTTGTAAGGCTGCTCTTCAAGGGCTTTTTGCATGCAAAGCAACCAGGCATGCTTTTCTTTCAAACCGATGGGAAACTTGCTATGTGCCACAGGCAGTTTAATAGGGCCATATTTTTCATGAAACAGTTTGGGACCTCCCAACCAACCGACTAAAAACCTGTAAAGCTTGTCAATGGAAACTGTCAGATCTTCGGGATGCATATCCCGGATCGTTTTTGCTTCAGGTAAGGTATCCATCTTGTGATAAAACGTTTCGACCAGCTTTTTTATTCCTGTTTCCCCTCCTGCAGACTGAAATGAACAATCTCCATCGCCATATTGTCGAGTATCGGTATCTGCTGTCTGTTGAGCCATAGGATAACGCTCCTTTGTTTTCTTAATAAATTTCGTAATAAAATAATAATATCCTGATCAGCCTTGGTGTTCAATGCATTTGTACCTGCAGGAATTCCTTTAGGTCGAATTTGAAAAAGAATTTCTCGAAGGCTCTGACAGATCCTTCACATTCGTTCGGGATGACACCCGGTCCAGATTGTTTTAACTGATTGACATTGCGGTACAAGATCCCGAAGGTTGGTCCGGGATCTTTAAAAGGCAGGATGGGAATTGCGGAAAAAATGTCTGATCTATTGCTTTCGTTTGAGCATGTTTTTAGGAGTGCTGATTTCTATATAGGAGGCGCCCGACTCCGGTCCGAAATGACCGGCCAGAACCGTAATCAGGTCATCTTCTGAGAAACGCTTCTCTTTTAGCAATCTCTCCAAGGTTGCCGGAAGAAATTGATGGGTGTGATCTTCTTCAATATAATGAGGGACAATACCATATGAAAGCGCCAGCTGGCGTACTACACGCCTGGAGTAACATTGGGCATAAATGGGACTTTTGCCTCTAAAAGCGGCCATGCTGCGAATTGTATTGCCACTGATAGAATCTGCCACGATTGCTTTGGTTTGGAGTCTTAAAGATGCTTTAATGGCAGCCTTGGCCAGATAGCTGGTCACCTTTTGTTTCGATTCGTATGGGGCATCGATAAATGTTTCATGGCCCTGTCCTATTTCCCAGGCGATTTTTGCCATCATTTGTACGGCTTCCAAAGGATACTTTCCATAGGCAGTTTCGCCGGAAAGCATAATCGCATCGGTGCCATCCAGACAGGCATTTGCCACATCGGAAACCTCGGCACGGGTTGGCCGGGGGTTATCGATCATTGACTGCAGCATCTGTGTCGCAATAATTACGGGCTTGCGACGATCAATACATTTTTGTACCAGGCTTTTTTGTAGTAACGGGATGCGCTCAGCCGGAACCTCGATAGCTAAATCTCCCCTTGCGACCATCACGCCATAGCAATGATCCAGTATCTCCTCGATATTTTCGACACCCTCATGATTTTCTATTTTGGCAATGATGCGAATTGAGCTGTTCTCCTCATCCAGAATCTTTTGCACTGCCAACACATCCTCTTTGTTACGAACAAAGGAATGCGCGATGAAATCGATATTGTTTTGGGCTGCAAACCGGATAAAGTTAATATCCTTCTGGGTCAGCGAAGGGAGATTTATTTTGACTGAAGGCACATTCACGCTTTTGCGGCCCTTGATAACACCATCGTTGTTGACATTACAGACTAGATGCTCACCCGTGTTTTCAACCACTTCCAGTTCAACCTCGCCATCATCGATCAGCAGCATATTACCCACAGAGAGATCTCTGCAAATACCATCATAGGAAACACAAATGCGTTCTGAAGTCATCTTGTCGTTGCAGGCACCTTTTACAATCAGCCTGTCACCGGTTTTAACAGACACCTCCCCATCATATTCGGTGGTCCGGATTTCAGGTCCCTTGGTGTCAACCAGGATAGAAATTCTGTCGGAAACCTGCCGAACTTTGTTAACAACCTCAAGGGCATCATCGGGAGTTTGATGAGCTGTGTTTAGTCGAACGGCATTCATTCCCGCCCAGTAGAGACTTGCCAGAAAATCCGGCTCGCAGTTTTTGTTCGATATTGTTGCGATTATCTTCGTCTTTTTGACGAACTGTACTTTTATCTCGTCTGTCATAGTCCTGTTATGGTTTTAGTGTTCTTCTTGTTTCCCCCGAAAATCTATCAAGACCACTTGTACATAAAATGTATTAATTGTTAATTTTGCCTCTTGTCTATTGAACTTAAAGGGACCATCGCATTGTTGTCAAAACATCCTGAGCTTTTCTTATTTACTCAAGTTTCGCACCTGTTTTTGCAGGAGATGATTTATATGGTGTAAACCACCATCAGCTGTTACGACTCGCTTCGCTCCACTATTTTGAGTATCAATATAAACGGACCGAAAGTGCTCAGTTTAAAGCTAAAAGCTAGCTGCCGGTAGCTGATAGCTTTTATGTAAAAGTCATCTTCATCAGTGAACTGCAGAGCCACTGACAGAATAAAAC
>JAKSDL010000527.1 GCA_022360105.1 Pseudomonadota bacterium | reverse complement strand
TGAAATGGCGCCATCAGTTTCAGTTTGCAGGATACTATGCAGCCATCGAAAAAGGATTTTATCGGGAAGAGGGGCTGCAGGTCGAACTAAGAGAAAATAATCCGGGGCTTGATGTTATTGAAGAAGTAATGAATGGTAATGCAGATTACGGAATAGGCGGATCAGAGCTTATAATCTATCGTGCGCTGGGCAAACCTATTATTGTGGTAGCCGCAATTTTTCAAAAGTCTGCCGATGTTATTCTCACCAAAAGGTCATCCGGTATCAACACTCCCCAGGCGGCTGCCGCTGAATCCATCATGATTAGTCCCAAAGCAATTGATGGTGCCGCAATTCGAGCCATGTTCATGAAGGAGGGGATCAAGCACGACAGTCTGCAATACACGGATCACACCTGGACAGTGGATGATCTCATTTTGGATAAAACCAAAGTATTCACGGCTTATATTACCGATCAACCTTACCAGTTAATCAAGAAAAAGATCCCCTATTTCAAAATCAAACCTCAGGATTACGGGGTAGATTTTTACGGAGACTCTCTTTTTACCTCCGGCAATGAATTTGAGAAGAACCCTGAACGTTTGGCAAAATTTTGCAAAGCCAGCTTGAAAGGGTGGAAATACGCATTGGAAAACACTGATGAAGTGATTGATCTTATTATGGAAAAATACTCATCGGATCAAAGAAAGCTGGAGAGAGATCACTTACAATTTGAAGCAAGGGAAACCAAAAAGCTGATTTATGCCGACATTGTCGCTGTTGGCCACATGAATCCCGGTCGTTGGCAACAAATCGGAAAAACATACCGGCAATTGGGATTTACGGATACCCAAGTCGATCTGGACAAGTTCTTGTATAATCCCAATCCGGCAGCCAGGCTTGCCGACTATTATTGGATTATCGCAGCGTCTCTGGGCGCTGTCATGTTTGTGACAATGATTGCTTTGGTGCTGTTCAGACTGAATAAACGCTTGCAACGCGAGATCGATGATCATCAAAAGACGTCCGGATTGCTTAATGAAATTTATAATAATGCCGATGCAGGATTTTTTGTTGTCGACGTCATTGATGAGCAGAGCTTTGTTTATGCCGGTGCGAATCCACCTTGTTTAAAGGTTTTTGGCGACATTTCCCTGGAAAACATCATTGGAAAAACACCGGATGAACTTTCGGATTGTTTCCCTTTTGTTGCTATCGGATTAAGCAGGGAGATTTACACTCAATGCGTTAACGAAAGGGTCCCCATTATTAGAGAAAATCCGGTAAAAATAGATGGTGAACTGACCTGGTGGATGAGCAGAATTTCACCTATTTTGGATAAAAACAACAAGGTATACAGGCTAATAGGGACTTTGTTGCCTATAACCGAGCTGAAAAAAGCCCAGGAGCAGGCGGCCCAAGCCGCTTTGGAATGGCAAACAACATTTGACTCGACCAATGATACCATTTGGATTTTGGACAAGGAGCAACGAATCGTGCGTTCCAATAAAACTGCAGAAGTCATGTTCGATTTGACGTTACCGGATTTGATAGGAAAACACTGCTGTGAAGTATTGTATGGAACAGCTCAACCAATATCCGATTGTCCGATTCCTGATTTAAAAAACAGTCTTGAACGGCGCACTACGGAATTACAGATCTCAGATCAATGGTACCAGGTTACTGCTGATCCTGTTTTAAACAGTGATGAGGCCTTCCAGGGAACCGTTCACATTATCAGTGATATTACGGAACGTAAAAACACGGAGGAATCTTTAAAGGATAGCGAGAAACGCTATCGCACCGTGGTGGAAAGCATCAAGGAGGGCATTATCCTGCAAAAAGCAACAGGTGAAATTCTAACCTGGAACAAAAGTGCGGAAGAGATTTTTGGAACCAGTGCCGATGAAGCCATCGGGCAATGCTTAACAGGAAAAGAGTGGCCAACCATTCACGAAGACGGGACACGATTTGAGGGCAAGGATCACCCTTCCATGATCACCTTAAAAACAGGTAAATCCGTTACGGGAACCATCATGGGTATTGTGCAACCCGATGGAGAAATCAAATGGATTGAAATCAATACTAACCCGTTGTTCGTTGATGATCCGGAAACACCCCCATCAGTCGTCATATCCTTCTCTGATATAACGGATCGCAGAAAAGCTGAAGAAGCGTTAAAGAAAAGAGAAAAGGATCTGCAGTTAATACTTGATTCAACAACGGATGGTATCTGGACCTGGGATATGAAATCCGGCGATATCTTTTTCAGCGATAAATATTACACCATGTTGGGATACACTCCAACCGAGTTCCCCGCATCGCATGAAAGTTGGAGCAATCTTTTGCATCCGTCAGACAGGGAGATAACAGTAGAATTAGTCAACAACAAACTGTTCGTTGAAAAAGAAGGATTTGATATTGAATTTCGTCTCAAGACCAAAGGGGGGGATTACCTTTGGATTCGAGCCAGGGCAAAAATTGCGGACTGGGATGAAACAGGAGCTCCGTTATATGTTATCGGAAATCATGAAAATATCACCAAGCGCAAAGCTGCCGAAGCCCAGATCAAATCAAACCTGCATGAAAAAGAGATTCTGCTGCAGGAAATTCATCATCGGGTTAAAAACAACATGCAGGTTGTTGCCAGTCTGCTTAATCTGCAATCCCAGAAAGTGGATGATACAACCATCAAAGAAGCGCTACGGGAAAGTCAAAACAGAATTTATGCGATGTCCACGGTTCATGAATTACTGCATGAATCTAAAGATCTTTCCCAAATCAGGCTAAAACCCTTTCTGACAAGAATTGTGAATTCATTGATTCGGTCTTATGCTGTTAACCAGGGTAGAATTCAGCTAAAAATTGAGGTCGCAGATGTCTCCATTGGAATCTATCAAGCCTCACCCCTCTGCCTGACTATCAACGAACTCGTTTCAAATTCGATGAAGTATGCTTTTCCCGAAAGTGTCGAAGGTGAGATCATTATCGGTCTCTCTCTAAAAGAGAACGATAAAATAAATATGACAATTGCGGATGATGGTGTTGGCCTGTCTGACGGGCTGGACTGGCGGAGCTCCGAAACTTTGGGGCTTCATCTGGTGCGAGTTCTTGTGGAAGACCAACTTGACGGTTCCATTGAACTGGATAGATCCAACGGCACGAAATTCTCCATTGAGTTTGATCTGGCCTGAGCATAAGATTGTATACTCTTTCCCCAACCCGATTCCCCCGACCGATACCTAACACACCAAAAATCTGAGTATCCTAATGTAGGATGGGCCTGCGAAGCATGCCCATCAACCAACCTGAAATCCAGGTAGAGAAACCCACCGCTGCTGCTCAAACCGACAATCCTAAATCTAGGATCTAAATTCTTAAATATTCCATAGGGTTATCCAGGCAGTTATTTTTCTTGACAAAAAATACCGCTTCTTGAAATCGCTCGTGAAAATTTTGAAGGAAAAAATTGAGGAGATTTTTATCGCTGTAGAACGATGAAATGATTAGCAAATAAAAAATTGACTGTTCAGTCTTAAGATATATCAATGACAAGCGAAACTAAATTATTATCGTCTGTAAGGTTTGCTTCAAATAAATATATTTAAATAGAGTTGAAAAATTACAATGCCCATAAATTTAATAAATATAAAGTTAACTATCTGAAATAAAATGATATTAAAAAATTAATACTGTATTTTATTGACATTCAAAAATTTACAAAACATATTGATTTACCAAAAAATGATAGCACAGTTTTTATAAACAAAAACCATAAAAATTGTAAAAAACACCAGGTTTTTTAGGACTTCACAAGCTGCTGATCATACAAACGAACTAATCGGATTGGAAAATGAAGTTGATCACCAAGGAGTTTATCCCATGATGCACATTCATAGAATTATCACATTAACACTGATTCTGCTGACAATGAGCTATTTCGCAAGCTGCAAAGGAGGGGGCGGTGGCGGAAGCAGCAGCACAGCTGATACATCACCAGCTACTCCACCTGCTGATCCGGCGCCGGTTGTCGCAAATAATATCGAATTTAAAACCTTTGATGTCACAAAATCAGTTGCAGCAGGTAAAGAAGTGACCTTAAACCTTGAAATCGCAACCGATGATAACTCCGTAGTCTTCTACCAGATCAGTGATCATGAGGAGGTCAAGTTTAAACCCAACGCAGGAATTATTGTACCAAACAATAAAAGAGGTACCTTAATCACAACCCTGAAAACCGATGAGCCAGGCACCTACGATTTCAGCGTTACCTTAACCAACACACAAAACCAAAAATCAATAAAATCCTTTACCACAACGATCACTCCTTGAAGGGCATTTGAGATTTATGATTTTAGATTTCAGATTTTCAAGCTGAGAAAGCGAAGCTTTCACCTAACAGCAAACATAAAATGCGCTAAAACCTAACAACTAACGACTAAAACTTGATTAAAAAATGAAGAAACTAATCACTGCTATAATCCTGATCGCCTTGCTAACCGCTTGCGACGATCAATCTGTAAAACGAAAACAATTCACCATCGATGAAGCCAGTATTATTGCCACCGTTGAAAGTGAACCCATCACCCTGGAACAGGTGCAGAATGAGATGCGCTACCGGGGTGGTCATATTCCGGGACGATTTGCCTCTCTGGAGTCCAGGGAAGATTTGCTGGATGAAATCATCCATTTCGAGGTGTTGGCGCAGAAGGCCAAGGCAGCCGGATATGGGAATGATCCCGAGATCAAGGTGGCATTAAAGAAAATGATGGTGAAGAAATTCCAGCAGGATTACCTGGAAAAGCTGCTGCACAAACAGCGTGTTACCAACCTGGATGTTCAGAATTATTACCAGGAACACCAGGAAGAGTTTTCCACACCGGATATGGTCAGGGCGGCCATCATCTCCATCAGATTCAACTCCAACGATGACCAGTCCACCATTGCCCGGAAACAAAAGAAAGCAAACCTGGCTAGGAAAAAAGCTCTCAAACAGCAAACAACCGTAAAGGATTTCGGACAGCTGGCCAGGGAGTACTCTGATGATGTGAACACTCGCTATCGCGGCGGTGCCATGACCTGGATGGCTAAGTTTTCCAAAACCTACCGCTGGGACAAAAAGGTGGTAAACGCCATTTTCAGTCTTAAGAAAAAAGGTGAGATCAGTCCTCTCGTCGAAACCCCCAGGGGATTCTTCCTGGTGAAACTGATGGATACCCAAAAAGGTCAATTGCAGCCATACAAGGTTGTGCAAAACCAAATCAAACAAAAACTGGTTGCCGAAAAGAAAAGGAAGTGGCTGGAAGAATACTACAAGGATGCCAAAACCGATTACGAAATCAGCATCAACACGGATCGATTGGAAAAGATCCCCACACCGGGCAGGTTTGCTAAAAGCAATGCCACACCCCCGGGGTTTCCGGTGGATTAGGTATTAGTCTTTAGTCGTTGGTCGTTAGGTGTTAGAAGTGCCGTTTCTATCCCCAGCAACATAGCCGAAGGATTTGGGAGGAGCACTAAAACGGAATATATTCGTTTCCTGCAAATAGCGAGAGGGTCACTATTCGAAATGCAAACACAATTGGATATTAGTAAAAACCTAAACTATCTAAAAGACCAAGATATCAAAGAAATAGAATCCCAAACAATCGAAACCGGCAAAATGCTAAACGCACTAATCAGCAGCATTAAAAAGTCTGACACCTGAATCCAAAACACCAACGACTAACAACCAACGACTTACAACTAAAAAAAAAGTGAGAACACAATGTTCAATAATCACAAACTAAACTCTTCTGAATCGAACAATCTAAAAATAACTTTGTGCCTCAGTGCCTTAGTGGCTCTAGGCCTCAAAAAATTGCCTTTGATCCTAAGAAAACCAGTGCCTGGTGCCCTACACCGTGTGCCTACTTACCTATCCTTCATCACTATATTTCTTGCGGCGGTATTAACCAACTCCTCAGCACAAGCTAACACGCAGACAATCGAACTAAACACCGGCTGGAACCTGGTCTCTTTTGCTGTAGAACCAACCGACAAATCGGTAGCCACGGTTTTTGATCCTATCATTCAGAGCGGACAGTTTGAATCCGTCTGGACTTTTGATGCGATTTCAGAGGTGTGGTCAACCTATCCTACGGTGATTCCGGGAGTGGCGCCCATTACCGAGGTAACTGTCGGCAAGGGATACTGGGTAAAGGTTACCAGCAGTGCAAGTCTGGAAGTATCAGGCACAGCTATCCCTTCCGGAGATTTGGAGTTAACTACCGGTTGGAACCTGGTGGGGTTTCCCCTGGAAAAAACCACCGATTACCGTTACCTGCTTTCCGGTGTGGCGATCTCCCAAATTTGGACCTATGATGCCAATGCCGGTATCTTCAAAGGCGTTGAATTCTCTGCCGGTACCACCACGACCACAAGGGAGGATTTCACGGAAATCAACCCCGGCCAGGCTTATTGGGTGTATTCCAATCAAGTATTGACCCTGGGGCCGGTTCTCAGCACATCCATGGAAGCAGATAAGGATTTTGCACCCTTTTTGTCCACAGGTTCTCCCAACGACCGGGTCGTCTGGACCGAGTTCACCCTTGGTGACGAAAACATCGGTGCCATGGGAGAAGATCCCGATACCAGTCCTGATATCTATTTCGATTCCCCAACCACCCAGCGCGCCATTACTTTTCGTGACAACCTGGAATCCCAGCTGATCTATGTAACCAATATCGGTAGCGGCGCCTTGTCGTACACAGCAGAGATTATCAATCCGGAAGCTTCTCCCTGGGTCCGTTTTCAGGTCTGGGATGAGGAAGAGGAAAAGGATGTCAAGACTGCCTTTACCTCCGGCACTGTCTCCATTGAAACCAAACTGCTGAAACTGGTTGCGGACAGAACCCAGATGGCTCCGGGGGATTACACTGCAAAGATTCGCATTTCCAGTAACGGTAAAGCCGATCAGGAACCTGTTCGGGATATCAAGGTTCACTTACGGGTAGCCACCCTGGAAGGAGACTATAAGCTGGTAGCCAGTATCGATACGGTCAACGGAAAAAAAGCCGATATGCACAACCCGCGGTATTATCTCAGCCTTTACAAGGATACCAATGATCCGCTCAAAAGCGATATCAAGGGGATTATCGACGAGCAACGCAGTCTGCTGATGCCGGGTCGATTTTATTTGACCGGACAATACTACGAAGCTTCCAGCAATCGTTTCAGTGTTTCGGGAAGTCTGGTACTGCCGGGCAGAGATGCCTCCGCAGATGAAGTCGGTCTCGATCCTGGTCTGAATCCTTACCTGGTCGACTTAAAAAGAGATATCACCCTGCTGGGCGATCGCAGTGCCAACGATGATGTCGGACTGGGACCGCTGGATCTCAAAGGAGAATACCGGGAAACCATCCGAAATGTATTGGCAGAATCTATCTATCTTGCCGGAACTTTCGTGGCATACCGTCTCAACCGCAAACCCAGCACTCTGGATACGATTAATGCCTACATTTACGGGGATCTGATCCCGGATGGTACCGGTGATATCGAACGGATTATCAAAGTAGATCCCGGCAAGCGGGTTCTGATCACTGAGGTGGACATTACACCCAACATTACCCATCAACGTCCGTCAGACTTAATCGTATCTCTGACCTCTCCCAGCGGCACGGAAGTAATCCTCCGTCAGAACTCGGACGACGCCGTCGGAGAAGTGACTTATGACGAAAATGCCCTACCTCTTGAATCTATGGATGCCTTTATCGGGGAAGATTCCAGTGGAGACTGGCTGCTCAAGATCCGGGACACCGAACCGGGCGAAAGCGGTTCCCTGGTTGCTTGTAACCTGAGTGTCAAGGGAACGCGAATCTATAAAGTCTCCGGTCAAATCGCCAACGTGGGAAAAGGGGCAACCATTCTGCTTTCCGGTTGCGGCGTCTCCATGATGACAACAACCGGGGAAGACGGAACCTTCAGCTTTGATAACCTGATCAATTGTACCTATTCCATCACAGTCATTCAGGCGGGATACGAGCAAGTGACCCTGGAATTTACCGTTGATGGCAAAGACCTGGAAGGCTTAACTCTTGATCCAACCAAGATCGTAACTCCTGAGCCTGGGTTTATCATGGGTCCACTGGCCGGAAATGCACCGTTATCCGTGGAATTTGTAGATACGACAGATTTAACAGCAGGTCCAAGC
>JAKSDL010000817.1 GCA_022360105.1 Pseudomonadota bacterium | reverse complement strand
GAACAGTTCCGGAAACTGAAGTTTCAATCCACGCTCCCGCGTGGGGAGCGACCTTTTTTATAAGCAAAATCTTCCCAAAACCTAAGGTTTCAATCCACGCTCCCGCGTGGGGAGCGACTATGTGGGATGAATGATCTTAAATTACAGAGCACTACAACCATTCATCCGCTAACCTTCAATTTTTGTTTAAAAGAAGGCATTCTTTGTACTTGAATCGTACAGATTTAAGCTGATAAAGCATACAATATCAGCCGCTTGAATAAAAACGCTAATACCCTTAAGTATCGGCGAGAACTAAAGGTCAGCGTTATATGATCAGAGCATCACCGGAAGTCTGCACAGCCTTTGCTCCAAAATGCTCCACCTTCCGCTTCCAGTTGCTTCCAAGGTAGTAAAACCTTAAAGAATCCTCTTCAGGCAAGTAAGTATTCAACAGCCTTGATTTAAGTTTTTCCCATTGTCCGGGATCTACATCGCATTCAAATACTGAGTATTGAACTCTTTGACCAAAATCCAGGCAGTGCTTGGCGATCCTTCTTAGTCTTTTTGCACCGTCTTGCTCAATGGTGGAGACATCATAAGATACCAATACCAGCATTTTCATTACCTCCAAAGAAAGGCAGGATAATAGTCTATATCCCCCCGAATATGTCGGGATAATAACAAAGCTTGGGCATGAAACAACAAACCAATTTTGATGTTTTCCTTAAGAACCGGATGTTTAATCGTTTCCTGTTTTCGTTTTTGATAGGCAGACAGCAGCGTTTTTCGAGCCTCGTCTGACATAAGAACCGCCCCGTTTTCAGTGAATTTAAAATCGGATTTTTTAAGCTGTTGAAGATTGATCATACTGAGAGCCAGCCTGTCTCCCAGGAATGCCCGAAATTCCTCCAGTAAATCCAATGCCAGACTCTGTCGGCCTGGTCTATCTCTATGTAAAAATCCAACATAAGGGTCCAAGCCGACGCCTTCCAATGCAGAAACACAATCTTGCAAAACAATCGCGTAGATGAAAGACAAAAGGGCATTAACAGGATCTCTTGGTGGTCGCCGGTTTCTGCCGGTAAAGGTAAAATCGTTCTTTTGTTGGACAATAAGATGGTGAAAAACCTTGAAATAGCTGTTTGCCCCCTCTCCTTCTTTTCCGCGTAGCACATCCAAATCAGTTATATTTTGGATTTTTGCAATGGTCCTTTTTAATTCTGCAACTGAAATTTTGAGATCGACCTCCCCTTCACACTGCGGATTATTGCGTAATGTGCGTTGTAAGACGGTTCTGCTGTTTGCCAGTTTTGAAGCAATAACAAACCGTGCAACATCGGATGATTTTTCAAAATTATCAGCCCATCTATATTGCTCTCTTCTGAGCAAGACATTACCCGTTTGCGGTCCTTGAATTCTAGCCTGGAACCTTCCATATTCGCTAAAGTAAGCCACTCCAATTCCCTTTTCACTGCAAGCCAGCATAAATTGGGGAGTTAAGGTAATTCTGCCAAAGCAGAATATATTGGAAAGCGATAATAAAGGAAGTTGTAATACTTTTTTGCGGTCTACTTCCACAACCACTGTTTCTCTTTCTTTATGGAGGTAGGCTCCTTCTGTGGTCACAAATAGTGTGTTGAGTAGTTTTTTCAATCTTCCCCCTCAAACAACAATTCCTCATATCTTTTTCTTTTAATTACGTCTGGTAGTTTTGGATTGCAGATATCAACCAAGGAACAGCTTTTACACTTTTTTGTATAGCCAGGTGCGGGAGTGACCCCTGAGTTGAATAGAGAGTGTAGTCTCTCTGTTAATGAAATGGTTTGATTCCTTAATTCTTTGTCAAATTGAATGGTTTGCCTTCGACGTTTTTCCCCATAAAAAAGTGCCCCCTGCGGAATCCTGGTATTCAGCTGTTCCTCCAGGCAGATTGATTGGGCACATAGCTGCACGGCATCGATGTTATCAGATTTTGGTTTCCCTTTTTTATATTCAACCGGGAAGGGTCGCCAAAATCCCTTACTTCCAACAATTTCAATGCCATTTTCATCTTTAGCACATTTATGAAATTCCACTACATCCGCCTGCCCTGTTAATCCCAAACTATAGGAAACCAGCCTTAAAGAACGAACTGTAATACAATCATTTCTCTTATCTCTGTCTGGACTATGGACTTTTTCATGCAGTATTTCGCCTAAAACAGTAAACCGGTTCTCAGCCCATTGTTGTTCAAGATGAATCAGAGCACATTGACGTTCACAGAACGCCAGATGTTGCAAAGCTGAGATCATCAAAAGATTATCTTCGGAATATGCCATAAACTCGAAAATTGATTACATTATTAACTTGATTTACCAGTTCTTTTCAGACGTTTTCTGCTTTCCGATTCAGAAAGATAGTTTTCTTCACTGACAACATTTTCTCCAGTCTCCTGTTCCAGATTTTCCCTGGCATCTCCTGCGATTTTGCCACCCTTTTGGGCAGCAGCTTTATTTTCAGGAAATCCCTGGCTATCCCGGCTTCGAGCAATTTCTGTAGTCGCAGCTTCCCCTAACATGGAAAAGATCAATTCAAGATCTGTCATATGATCTCTCAGGTTTTCACGCTTCAATCTCTTCAATTCTTTATATTCTGACGGAGTTAATCCAAAGGCTGCTTTAGAAATTTCCGAAGTGAGAATGGCGTATTCAGGTTTTTCCTTGACTCCCCGGTTTTTCCATTCATCGGTAAGTTCAGCACGTATTGCTATACCACGCATCCGTTTTTCGATCCAGTTCTCTGAATAGCCTTTTGCCCTGTAGATTGCTTTCGTTCTTTTTGTCGCTAGTTCAGGATCTTCAATCTCCTGCACTCTTTCATAGCCGACCTTTGCAAGCCAGCGTTTGAACGGTTCGGCTTTGGGAGACGGAATCGATTGAATTATTCTAAAAATACCTTCCGTGTTGGCGCAATTTACCTTTTGTGTCCCACCAGCAGTCTTTATAGAAAGGGGGGTGGCAATTTGCCCCCACCCTTTAGACAATTCTTTATCTCGTCGGCGCATGTCTTTTACATAGCCAGATGGGTTGGCAGAGCCGGTCAAAGCAGCAACTACATCAACAATAGCAAACCACCATTCATTGTTATGCAAAATTCTTCTGATTTCCTTATCTTTAAAAGCAACAATTTTTGATTCCATATTATAATGTTCTAGGT
>JAKSDL010000583.1 GCA_022360105.1 Pseudomonadota bacterium | reverse complement strand
GCATAACGCCTATGAGTCCTGTTTCTTCGGCAAGAATGGCGAAAATGAAATCGGTGTGACTTTCTGGCAGAAAGAACAGTTTTTGTTTGGAATCACCAAGTCCCTGGCCGGCTATACCCCCGGTCCCGAAGGCGGTCAACGATCGAATCAGCTGATATCCGGAATCTAAAGGATCATCCCATGGGTTCAAAAATCCGGTTATGCGTCGCATGCGATAATCGGCCGAAACAACCAGGTATGAGCCTATAGCAGATAATGCAGCAAGACTACCGATCATATAAAATGGTTTGGCACCGGCAACAAAAATCATCAATAACAAGGTCATACTGATTAGAACTGCTGTCCCAAAATCCGGTTGTAACAAGAGCAAAAAACTGAAAATACCAAGTACTATCAGTCCCGGTAAAAACCCCTTGGAAAAATGACCCATAACATCTTTTCTGCGGACCAAAAATCCGGCAACCCAGATAATCAAGGTAAATTTTAACAGTTCCGAAGGCTGAAACCCGAAAACAAAAAAACGAATCCATCTCCGGGCATTTCCCACCTGTTTGCCAATCCCGGGGATCAAGACAAGAATCATCACTAACAGCGTAATAGCCATCAGGTAGGGGACTAGTTTCTGATAACGCTGATAGGGAAAACGAATAGAAAAGAGGATGGCAACTATTCCTACAATCAATGCAATGATTTGTCGTACAATGAAGAAATAGGGACTGCCATAAAATCTTTCTGCATAGAAAAAGCTCGACGAATAGATCATTACGATGCCAATCGTCGTCAATGCAAGAGTAAGCAGCAAAAGATAGGGGGTTGGACGCAGCTCTATTTGCCGAAATCGTTGAAGGAGACTCATGCGTAACTTAACCTTACTCCTCCATCTCTTCGTCAACTAACTTGTCAACTAATCCGGGCAGCTTTTCTTGAAGTGTATTATGGACGGTTTCAGAAACAACGCCTTCAATCATTTCACTGAGTTTTTTGCGGAATTCAGGAGTAAGTGACGCTGCAGCTTTCTGGGCTTGTTGTTTGACTTCTTCAACATCTGATTCGGAAATGCCTCCTGCCGAGGCTGTAGCTTCTTCTGTCAGCCCAATAATTTCTTTTTCACTATCAAAATCGTCGAAATCGCTTTGTTCCTGCATAAGCTGGATATCGCTCTCATCGGATATCGGATCTGCGTATTCTTCGATACTTTCCTCTTCAAGATCTTCATCGTCGGTATTTATCGGAGGCAGGTCAGGAAGGTCGTCATCCATTGTCGGCAATTCAATATCGTCATATGACTCTTCTTCATCTGTCGTTTCATCGAAATCTGACTCTTCGCCTGCGTTGACCGTTTCGATACCGGACATCAGATCCATATCCTCGCCTTCTTCATCAGATACTTCATCATTTAAGGCAACATCATTTTCATCGTCGCTGGTGATATCTCCAATATTGAAGTCCCCCATTTCAAAAGTTTCCTGAGGCACTTCAATGGTGACCTCATCTTCCTCGGTTATGGAATCTTTTTCTGCAGTAGTTTCCACTTCATCCATTTCCGGAAGCTCTTCCACAGTATCAGTCGGCATAAAGTCGATGTCAGACATTGTGTCTTCTTGGGAAGTTTCTTCTGATTCTTCAGACAATGCGACTAGTGGGATATCTTCGATTTGTTCTTCATCTTTCAGAAGGGATGCTTCTTCTTCGTCGACGGGCAGGAAATCTATATCATCAACAGAATGATCGGCCTCTGAAGTTTCAGCGGTGAATTCAGTGTTTTCGTCTGTTGTGGCGGTGTCATCGATTTCTACTTCCAATTCGACATCATCTTCATCTGATTCTTCGTCCATGGGCAGAAAATCGATATCATCCATCGAAGTGGATGCTGTTGCATCGAATTCAGCTTCAGTCTCTGATACAAGCTCTTCAGGCATTTCCAGTGTAGTATCATCTAAAGAATCGTCTTCATCAATTGCCAGGGTCTCCATATCCTCATCTGTTTCATCATCGGCTTGAAACAGGTTGTCTTCATCTTCTTCTGATGTATCATCTGATAACAGCTCTATTTCCTCCATTGGTCCATCAAGTTCTAAGGAATCGTCTTCATCGATGGAAAGCAGGTCGGTTTGTTCACCATCCGAAAGATGCGTCGGTTCCATCAGAGCGTCTGCGTCATCGTCTGAACTGGCAAAGATGTCATCATCACCTGACATATCATCATCAAGCGCTTCTGCCATTGGCAGATCGGGAGGTTCGGTGAACATGTCATCATCGGTGTCATCGATAACGGGACTGGCTGATTCTTCAAATACGCTGTTTTCGGTTTCAACTTCAATAACAGGCTCCTCGTCATCCATGTCAGATAAGAGATCGATGTCATCCAACTGCTCGTCTTCCACATCCGAAGTGTCGACTTCATCGCTGAGTAGTGCCAGATCATCTTCTTCCGTCTCGTCATCGATTTCATCGGTTAGCAGATCGAGGTTGTCTGTCTCCTCAGCGTTGGATTCATCGACATCCAGCAATAAATCCCCGGGACTGTCCGGGATATCCAGATCGTCAACAGTATCATCCATTAATTGTGATTCTGAGGGCTCAGGTATCTCTTCCACCAGCGAAAGTTCATCTTCGGATGCCTCCTCCATGAACAGATCATCTGTTTCACCTTCTTCATCTGGCAACTCAGCCAGCAAAGCATCCTCTTCGTCAGCTTCTTCGATCAATGGGCCGATTTCGCTTTCGGTGTCTTCCTCCGGCAGCTCAGCCAGCAAGGTGGCATCGTCTTCATCTGAGAATTCTTCAGGAAGCGGACTGAAATCGTCTTGATCATCACTGTCAGGCAACTCAGCAAGAATACTATTTTCACTTTCTTCCATGGTATCCGACAGAGAATCCTCTTCTTCAGGAAGTTCCGTCATCAGTGTCGGCTCTTCCAATTCAGTGTTGTCATCTGCAAAGTCTTCAGGCTCGCCCGGGGTATCATCTTCTGACAGTTCAGGCATAAGATCCATTTCTTCATCCAGAAGATCTCCGGCTTCCTCCTCATCCGCGAAGCTGCCTTCTACTTCAGAAAACAGATCTTCATCTTCTCCAATCTCATCGGTAACACCATCTGCCAGATCGTCAACTTCCAGATCCTCTTCAGGTATGTCATACTTTGCTTTCATGACCTGCCGAAAACCGATCATCTCTTGTATCGTAGAGGATGCCTCCTCGGAGCCAGCAGCGGCTATTTCTTCCAGCTCTATGTCAAGTTGATCCGAACGTCTCTTTTCCAGCTCACTAACTGTAAGACTTTCTTCATCTACCTCGTCTTCGTCAAAGGCACTGAAAACGGGCTGTGGCTCATCAAGTTCAGTGGGCTCGGGCATGGGGTTGCTGTGAAAATCTATCTCCACATCAACACCATCATCGGCAGTAGAAAAATCGACCTCATCATCCTGTGATACGGTCGCAAGCTCGCCTTCATCGGTTAATTCATCATCTTGGGACACCAGCTCAATGTCATCTATATCTTCCGGAAGATCCATTTCTGGAATGTTTATCTCTTCGATGGAATCTTCAGAATCGTCAAGCTCTTCAATCGCTACGACGGCTTCTCCTTCCCTATCTACAGGTAATTCATCGGAAAGCTCCCCGTTCATCCCTTCAATAGAGAGTTCCAACAATTCTTCTTCCTCTACTTCCGCTTCTGCATCCAGATCATCATCACCCTCATAAAAATCTTCAACAATTTCTTCATGAGGTATTTCTATATCTCCTTCATCCCCATCTTGTGTGATGTCCATGATGATTTCGGAATCCGTACTCATAAAATCATCTTCCAGCTCAACTGGTGCGTGTTTTTTAACAAATTCTTCTTCATCAAAATCTTCAGTGATGGTTTCTACGACATGGCTTTTGATTTTTTCACTTCTCAGGGGAACAACGTGAAGCTCCATGAATCCAAGATCATTATTGTCTTCCGGGACATTCAACAGGGGCTCTTGCAAATCGGTATTGTCAGCTTCAACAACCTGAATGGTTCGTATAAATTGATCATCCGGCTCCAAATCGACAGCGGTCATTGGATCATCATCCAGATCCATAAAATCGGATTCGTCGTCTAATTCACCGAGTTCTATATCGTCCTCTATGTCCTCAATTTCCAGATCATTTTCAGCATCCAGATCCAGGTTGCTGTCTATCTCGTCATCAATAAATTCTGCCTGTTCCAGTTCACCTGAATCATCCATAGCCAGCAATTCCGTTTCTTCTGTTTCCTCATCTTCCTCGGAATCTTCGGGAATCAGTTGCAGGGTTGGATCAAGCTCTTCTTCAAGTTCATCCAGGGACACTTCCGGTTTTCCCTGACCACCCAGGAGGTCCATCAAATCATCATCAACAACATTTATGTCTTTTAATCGGTCCTTGTGGCTGTCTACTTTCTCTTGCTCCTGTTCTTTGAGAACAACATTGATCTGTTTTTGCAGAGTGGAGGTCTCAAACGGTTTGCGTACAAATCCTTTTACTCCAATGGACTGCAAATGGCTCTCATCCAGGGTGTCTTTGGCGGAAGTAAACAGTAAGATAGGGGTGTGGCTGAATTCGGGTGAGGATTTTAATTGTTTAACGGTATTGTAATTCCTTTCTTTATCCTGGTTGCTGAGAAAGATGATATCCGGATTCGTTTCTTCGGCTTTTTGCAGATATTTGTCCGGAGTGGATTCGTGATTAACTTCCCAACTGATATAGTCTTCGGGAAGTGCGGATTCAAATAGCTCATGAACCATCCGGCTTTCTTCTAAAACCAAAATAGACTTGTGCATGGAGATACTCTCTTCTCGTTTTGGAAGCTGATGAATAAAGAACAAAGGAATTGTAGGTTGTTTAAGCACCAATTATAAGTAATATTAGCAAAAAATCAACTAACATTGCCATCATTATCTTTTTAGAAAGTAAAATAGATCAAAAAGAAAAGTCACGTTTTGTCGATTTTTAATCTCCAGTATAGGCCAATTTTGGGAACATTTCCATTTTTGTTTGTAATTGGATAAAACCGCTTTAAACATGATTTTGCAGCAACTTTTAATCATAATTGATAAGAACATTGGCAGTAGAACATGGTCACAATCGGTTGGAATGAAAACAATTGTCAGTTTTATCCCGACTCTTTACCATGATATCTAGCTGTTAGCGGTAAAAAAGAATATCGGTTTACACCAACGTGAAATTCTGATCACGTTAATCATCTGGTTTGCGCAGCCAAAGCTCCACCAAGCCTGCCTGTAGTCCATATTCAATCCAGCTCGTTTGTGCGTTTTCGAACCTTTGATTTTTCGGGAATATATATCGTTCTAAAATTCATATCATTAAACTATTATGAGCAACTCAGAATGGAGCAAGGACTCCTGGAAGTCGTTTCCTGCCATGCAACAAGTGGACTGGCCTGATAAGCATCAACACCAACAGGTCCTACAACAGATAACCGATTTGCCGCCCCTGGTTTTCGCAGGAGAAATCAGAAAATTAAGAGAATTCCTGTCAGAAGCGACCAAGGGGAATGCTTTTCTGCTTCAAGGTGGCGATTGTGCTGAAGAATTTCATGAATGCAAAGCCCCGACTATCAGGGAAACGATGAAAGTCATTCTGCAAATGGCTGTGGTACTCACCTATGCCGGCGAGAAACCTGTAATAAAAGTTGGCAGGATTGCCGGGCAGTACGCTAAACCGAGATCCAGTCCGATTGAGTCCAAAAATGGTGTTGAATTACCAAGTTTTAGGGGCGATATGGTAAACCAGGCCTCATTTTCCGAGGAAGCCAGAAAACCCGATAGTAATCGATTGCTGGAAGGTTACTTTCACGCGGCATCCAGTCTTAACATCCTGAGAGCTTTTACCAGGGGCGGATATGCCTCGCTGGACAGGGTCCATTCCTGGAATAAGGAATTTGTAAAGCAATCCAAAGAAGGGAAATCATATGAAGAATTGGCATCTCAGATTGAAAAGGCCCTCACATTTATGAAGGTGATAGGATTGGATACCAGGAAAATGCCACAGCTCAGCGAAGTCAATTTTTATACATCTCATGAAGCTTTGCTGCTGGGTTACGAGTCAGCCCTGACTCGTCAGGATTCACTGACAGGAAAGTGGTACAATTGTAGTGCACATATGCTTTGGATTGGTGACAGAACACGGCAGGTAGACGGAGCCCATGTGGAGTTTCTACGCGGTGTGCACAATCCGATTGGCATTAAAATTGGTCCCAATCACGATGTTGATGAAATCAAGCGCATTCTTGACATTCTTAATCCTGAGAACGAATGTGGCAGAATCATTCTGATTACCAGATTTGGAAAGGACAAAGTGGAGGACATGCTTCCTTCGTTGATACGAAATATAACGGACTTCGGAGCCAACGTTCTCTGGAGCTGCGACCCCATGCACGGAAACACCTACACGTCGGATTCCAATTATAAAACCAGGAATTTTTATGACATTTTGCGGGAAATACGAAGCTTTTTTGAAATACATCATGCGGAGGGAACGGTACCGGGCGGTGTGCATTTCGAATTGACCGGTAAAGATGTCACCGAGTGTATTGGTGGGGCCCAGGAAATCAAGGATCATCACCTGGAGAATAACTATGCGACGTCTTGTGATCCGCGGTTAAACGCCCAACAAAGCCTTGAACTGGCATTTCTGATTTCGGATCTATTGAAACGTTGATGCCCGGAAAACGGAGCATCGCAAAAACCATGCGATGCTCATCTACCTGCAGGGATTATCCGGGCAGATCGACCAACCCCAGTCTTCGAAGTACCATCAAGCCACCTCCCAAAACTTTTGTGTTGGTGTATCCGACACTGTCCAGAAAAATCTGCACTTCATAGGATCTGGTACCGGCACCACAAATGATAATTAGTTCTTTTTCCTTTGGCAGTTCTTGATATCGTGCTCTCATTTCAGGATAGGGTATGTTAAGCCACCGTTCTCCATAGGCATCCCTGAAAGGCTGAGAATCGCTGTTGGACCGGGTATCAAGGGCAATCCATTCAGGCTTGCGGGAAGGATCTTTTAACCATTCAATGAATCCTTTGATGGAATCCTGTCTAAACCTGCCACGCACCAGGTTATCAGCTACATTGGCTGTTGCGTTTAATGCGTCCACAGCGGTTGAAAAAGGAGGGGCATAAGCCATTTCCAAATTACTGAAATCTTCAATCACAGCATTTTTAGCCAGTAATCCTGCCGCGGCATTAATCCTTGCCATAACACCATCGCCCATGGGGCCGAATCCCTGAACACCGAGTACTTTTCGATTTGACTTATCCACAACCATTATCAGTGGCATGTTTTCCTGATTTGGCAAAAAATGTGCCCTGTCCGATTGAATGGTAATAACCTGTTCGGCGTCAAACCCCTCAGCCAGCGCCGCTTGATAACTTAGTCCCGTAGAACCGACGCAGGTTTCAAATGCTTTCATGATAAAGCTCCCCGTGATTCCGTTAAATGTGCTGGGTATGCCTGCCAAGTTATCACCGACTACTCGGCCTTGCCTGTTTGCCAATGAGCCGAGAGGGGCGAACATCCTTTTTCCGGAAACGAGATTCAAGGACTCAACACAGTCTCCGGCGGCATAAATATTAGGATCGGAAGTTTGCATTCTGTTGTTTACAACAATACCACCCTTTGGAGCCACATGAAGTCCGGCTTCTTTGGCCAGTTGATCCCTGGGGCGAACGCCAGCAGCCATAATCACCAGATCAGCCTCCAAGGTTCGTTTGTCCGTGATGACTGATTTTACCAAACCATTTTCATCTGCTTTGATGGCGGTAACAGCTTCTCCCGTGAAAACCTTAACGTTGTTCTCTTCCAAGTGCTGTTTCAGCATTTCTGCAAACTGCCAGTCGATGATATTAGGCAGCAGTTGGGGCATATACTCAACAATAGTGGTGTCCAATCCCCACATATCTTCAATGCCTTCAGCCATTTCTATACCGATGGCACCGCCGCCTACAACCACAACATTATTGACGCCATCCTTGGATAACCATTTTTGGACTCCCATGGCACTGTGAAGGCTGCCAATTGTAAAAACTCCTTTTGAAGACAGTCCTTTAATGGGTATCAGGTTTGGTTGACTTCCGGTTGCAATGACCAGCTTATCGTAGGGAATTTCCTCTTGCTTTCTGGTTGCAATATCTTCAACGAGGATAGTCCTGGCTTCCCTGTTGATGGAGAGTACCTTGGTTTTGATTTTTACCCTGAGACCCTTTGCTTCATGAAAAAATACTTCATCGCGTACAGCGTGAAAACTGGTAGAACGGAGAGCTGTTTCATCACCGACCTCACCTCCGATATAATAAGGGATGCCGCAACCTCCATAGGAAATCAGATTATCCTGATCAATTAACAATATATCCGCCTCCGGCATTAGCCTTTTAGCATGACAAGCCGTTTTTGGTCCTGCTGCTACAGCTCCTATGACAACAATCTTTTCCATGATTCGATCCTTTGATAATAAAATTTCCTGCTACCCCGACCTATTGTATGTGCAAGCTTGTAAAGCAATTATCTCTCGTTTGGCTTGACTTGAGCTCTGGTGCATTTGCATTTTTATCCTTACAATCATTATTCTAAAATATCAGGCAAGAATCCAAATTGTAGTTTTTAAAAAACCGGATTTGAATCAAGTTAACTTCCAATCCAGTTTGGTCATAAATTGATGAACAATGTGCTCTTTATCGATTTTAAGAGCATATCGATACATCGACACTTTATCTTCAAAAATAGTTTGTAATGAGCACAAAGTCTTTTCAATTCCAACTACTGGGAACCGACAGTTGCGGCGCCCGTCTGGGAAAACTAACCACTCCCCACGGTACTATTGAAACTCCGATTTTCATGCCGGTAGGCACAGCTGCAGCCATGAAAGCAATGACAATGGAGCAGCTGAAAAGTACAGGCGCGCAAATTGTCCTTTCCAATGCCTATCATCTTAATATCCAACCCGGATCTGAATTGGTGGCCAGATATGGTGGTCTCCACAAGTTTATGGCTTGGGATGGACCTATACTGACTGATTCAGGTGGATTTCAGGTTTTTTCCCTGCCAGGCAGAAAAGTGGATGACCAGGGTGTCACCTTTCGCCATACAAAAAACAGCAAACCCGTTAAGCTGACTCCCGAAGTATCCATTCAGATTCAAAACGAACTGGGAGCGGATATTATTATGGCGTTTGATGAGTGCGTTGAATATCCAACCACTTACCAATATGCAAAAGACGCCTTAGCCAGGACCCTGCAATGGGCGAAGCGTTGTAAAAAGGCTCATAAAAGAACGGATCAGGCCTTGTTCGGAATCAGCCAGGGCGCACTGTTTGATGATTTGAGAGCTGAGGGCATAAAGGAATTGAGGGATCTTGATTTTCCCGGTTACGCATTGGGAGGTTTGTCGGTGGGGGAGGGGATAGAGAACATGAAAAAGGTTCTTGATCATTCAGCTCCTTTATTGCCGGAGGCCAAGCCCAGGTATGTAATGGGAATTGGGCTGCCGGAAGACATCCTGGAGGCTGTTGAGCGGGGAATTGATATGATGGATTGTGTGATTCCAACCAAATATGCACGCTCGGGCGCTTTATTTACCAGTGTGGGCAAAATTCGAATTACCAATCGGGAATTTAGAAATGACAAATTTCCGGTGGATACCAGCTGTGATTGTTATACTTGTAAAAATTTCACGCGGGCTTATCTAAATCACCTGTTCACGGCTAATGAAATTCTGGGTGCCACCTTAACATCCATTCATAATGTGCAGTTTTTTCTAAATTTGACCAAACGAATTAGAAAATCGATCAAAAATAACCGGTTTTTATCATTTAAAAAGGATTTTCTGGAACTTTATCATCGAAAAGATAGAAAAAAATCCAAAGGCAAAAAAAAACATAAAACGGCTGACCAGAAATGAAACTTAGCCAGCAAAATGTTTTTAGAATCCTGGAAGCCGTGGGGGAAAGGGGAGCAACTTCAAAAGAAATCCTGACGACCCTGGCTCAAAAAAAGAAGCGCAAGGCCCAGTTACGCAAAATCCTCAAAGGTTTGCTTAAGAATAAAACTTTCCGAAAGCACAATAACCGGTATTACCTCGTCAACGACACTTCTGCAGTAGTTACTGAAAAAGCTCGTCGCGCGACGCGGTCGTCCGTTATTAACAGTCGAAAAAAGAGGTCCAATCACTTTTTGGGTCAGGTTATTTACCATCATCGAAAATTCGTGATCTATTCTTATGCGGATGCCAAAGAATATAATTTCTTGCGAGCCGGGGACAATGGCTTGTTACATGGAGATGTGGTTTCATTTAATATTAGACAGAGTAAACAGGGCGAAGCTGTCGCTGATGTGATTGAACTGCGTGAACGCAGAATCGCGGGCTTAAAAGGTAAGGTTCACGCAGAAAAAAAAGGTCGACTGGTTTTTGTGCCTAATCATCCTGTGGGAACACGTGAGTTCGATGTGAGCAACAAAGTAACCCTGAAAAAAGGTCATCAAGTTGAGGCCTGGTTGAATATCGGCAACAGCGCACTGGCTAATCGTAAACCTGCGGGAGAAGTCCAGCTGATTTCTGAGAAGTCGTTATACGACAATCCCATGCTGGAGGATATTTTAATTCAGAATAATATCCCGACACACTTTCCAAAAAGTGTTCAGGCCGAAGCCCAATTGTTTCCAAATGCAGTGCGAGTGAACAAGAAAAGTAATCGTGAGGATCTGAGAGACCTGCCGTTTGTAACTATCGATGGCGCAGATGCCAAGGATTTTGATGATGCCATCTATGCAGAAAAAGAAGGAACCAACCATAGAATTTGGGTATCTATAGCTGATGTGGCATCGTATGTTCTGCCGGGCTCGGCGATTGAAAGAGAGGCATTTAGCAGGGGAACCAGTACTTATTTGCCCGGAAAGGCCTATCCCATGTTGCCCGAGGCGTTGAGTAACGGCCTGTGCAGTCTTAAAGAAGGAGTCAATCGTAAGACACTGACATGTGAAAGCCTGATCGATAAAAACGGCAAAACCAAGACTTGCCGAATCTATGCAAGCATAAACAAAATAAAGTGCCGCCTGACTTATTCAGAAGTTGACAAGTATTATGACACCAAGACCATCAAAAAAAGAAAAGGATTCCAGTCTTTAAGCGAGCAATTGTCTCTTTACAAAGAAATTGCCGAGATTCTGAGAAAGCGTAGGATCACATCCGGATTTGTTGATTTTCACCTGCCAGAAACGAGGTTTCTGTATGATAAAAAAGGGATTGTTGTAGACTTGCAAAAAACTTATCAAACATCGGCAATGAAAGTCATCGAGCAATTTATGTTGCTTGCCAATGAAAATGTTGCCAAGTTTTGTGATCAAAACAAGCTGCCGATTGTCTGGAGGAATCACCCTCAGCCGTTGTCTGAAAAACTGGAACACTTGAAAAAGCTCTTCTGGAATAATAAAATCAAGCTGGCTTCCCTTTCCTCGGGCAAAGACTACAATCAGGCCAGGGAGCTTATCAAACAGAATCCGAAAAAGGACTTTCTGGAATATGCCATGCTGCGTTCCATGTCATTAGCAGTTTATGAAACGCAACGGAGAGGTCACTTTGGAATTGCTTCCGAATACTATTGCCACTTTACATCACCTATTCGCAGGTACCCGGATTTACTGGTCCATAGGGCCCTAAAGAACTGTCTTTCGGGAAGAAAGCCGGTAAATATCCCGGAGTATGTGGCGGCTACAGCATCTGATAGAGAGAAACTGTCTACTGCGGCTGAACGGGCTTCTCATCGGTTTTTTAAGCTTTATTTCATGGCAGATAAAATTGGCGGTATTTATCAGGCTAAAATCTCGGGGATGATCCATTCCGGCATATTTGTTGAGATTAGCCATCCTTACGTTGAAGGATTTGTTTCATTTGCCACCATTCAGGACGATCATTATGAGTTTGATGAAGAGCTTCAGTCTATCTTTGGTAAGGATCTTAAGACCAAATACACGATTGGAAAAAGGCTCAAGGTAATGTTGACAAGGCTTGACTGGCACAATATAAGTCTTGAATTTGATTGGATTTGCTGGGAGGACCGGGTATAATTTTATTGGTTTGCAAAGGTATATTATGTTTGTTAAATGGAGAGTAAGCTATTGGTAAAATGGGATATAACTGCTTTTCCGGCTAAAAAAAGCAAGTAAGTCAAGATGTACTTCGTAAAACTTGCAAGACGAGTATTGGCAGGAAAGTATCTGTATTCCCAGGTCTACTTTGTTGATTTTATATTCAAGTGAAAGTAGGCAAAAGGCGTTTTAATTTGCTATGATCAGGGCGTATCAAGACTTTTGACTTCGGACGCGGTTTCATTCCGTATAACTGAATAAAAGGATTTCAATGTTTTCTATCAAAGGTATTTTTAAAAATAATAAGCTGCACCTTATTGAGCCTCTGAACATCAAACGGAAGGCAAACGTAATCATAACCATATTGGATGATGAAGAGCTTTCAGACCAGGGAACGTCCCTTGGTGATACAGTCAGCATTGAAGACGCTGAAGGTATTGCTGACGATTTACCGTTGGGCGATATAGATACCGACCAGCCATTGGAAGATGAAGAATTCTCCGAGGAATACTACGCCAAAATTCGAAAACATAAACGTTATATTGCGAATGGTAACATCAGCCTCATCGATGGCGAAAAAGAAGTTGTCTATCCGCTCTTTGACTACTCGGCAGGCGGTTTGAGTTTTATCAGTAATCGAGCATTTGAGGTGGGAGTTTCACTGACTGCGTCAATCAAAGATCCAATAGAACAGGATACCTCGGTACTGGATTTTGAGTTTGAAGTAGCCAGGGTTGTGGACTATAATGGCAAATATAAGGTGGGATGTAAATTCTTTGACGAGGTGGATGAAGAGATCTGGCATTCTCTAATGAGCTGATAGATTGGAATTCCCTTTGCATTAAATTGAAAAGCCTGAAAAGTCGGAGAATGTCGAAGTGCCGGTTTTCACCGCAATTCTTGGTAAAGTGACAATTCACAAGGAATTGTAGAGATCTGCTTTGATTCGGTTGTTGTCATTGTATTTTGGTTTAAACAGTTAATGTAGCGAAAAGGGAAAAAATGTCACAGGTACTATCGCAAACAGAAGTTGATGCGTTGTTAAAAGGAATTGAAGGCGGGGATATGGAAGATGAATTCGATATGCCCGATATCGATGACAACGCCGTCATTCCCTATGACCTGACCAGCCAAGATCGAATCATACGTGGGCGGATGCCTACCCTGGAAATCATTCATGACCGTTTTGTCAGAATGTTCCGCCTTACCCTTTCCGGAGCCTTGCGCAAGGTTGTGGACATCAGTGTTCGTTCCACTGAATTGATAAAATTTGGTGAATTCCTAAAAACCCTTCCCGTACCCTCATCACTCAACCTTTTCCGCATGAATCCCTTGAGGGGAAATGCCATTATGGTGTTGGAGACCCGCCTGGTCTTTAACCTGGTAGATATCATGTACGGAGGCACCGGCGAGCTGGAGGTAAAAGCTGAAGGTCGGGATTTTACGGCCATTGAGCAAAAACTGGTAAAACGAACCGTTATTAGTGCCCTGGAAGACCTTCAAGTTGCGTGGAGGCCGGTGTTTCCTGTTCAAATTACCTATACGCGAGCTGAAATCAATCCACAGTTTGTTGCCATCGTGCCACAAAGTGAAGTTGTTGTGGTGATTACTTTTGACGTGGAAATGGGAAAAGCGCCCATGACACTGACTATTTGCGTACCGTATTCCATGATCGAACCTATTCGAAGTAAACTTGATTCAGGTTTTCAAGCAGATCAAAACGAAGAAGATACGGTTTGGGGAAACCGTTTCAGAGAAAACATCCAGGAAGCTTATGTAAATCTGCTGGTGGAATTGGGTGAAGCGGAACTCTCGGTACGAGACTTTCTAAAATTGAAAATAGGCGATATCATCCCTCTTAACCAGGAGGTTAACAAACCCCTGGAAATTAATGTCGAAGGCGTTACCAAATTCATGGGGTTTCAAGGCAGTTACAAAGGAAACCAGGCAATAAAAGTAACTAAAAAAGTATATGTTCCTCCAGCCAGTGGAGAATTTGAATAAGTTGTTTTTTTACTTGATATTATAGTCTTCCTTGACATCTCAATTCATCACAATTTAATCCTTCTTTTTTCCCTCTGAGTTAAATATGAAACTTTTTGTCTTTTTATCGCAGTTTACTTACGGTGCACTCGAAGTATACTACTGGCTACATATCCTTGCATTTCTTATCTCATGGATTAACGCGGATCCCAATAATAATTTTGTATATTGGATTCGAATTCTGACTGTACCTCTTTGGAACTGGGTTAGAAGAAAGGTACCTGAAGGTATTTCATTTTTGGCTCCGATTTTAGCTATCATACTGGTTGTTTCAGCTCAAAAATCTTTGCCTGGTATTATTCAAACGTTTGGAGCAGTATCCACGCTTGGACTGGAGATCAATACCGGTGCCATGAATGTTGTCTGGTATTTGGCAATAGGAGGGCTGGTATTTCTAAATCATTTGGCAGGATTTTTTATTTTCTTTTCTATATTGTGGTTTATTTTCTCCCTGGTAAATCCCCCCCAAAACAATATCTTTGTGAGATCGGTGTTTTTCATCATCGACCCATTGATTACACCCATCCAAAGACTGTTGCCTCGCACCAATATCGATATTTCCCCGCTTATAGTAGCAGGACTCGCATTCCTTTTCTCATCTATGATTACCCAGTTGTTTGCACCTGTTAGCGCTCAAATTGTGACTTTTTAGAAAAAATTCATGAATTGATTTAATAGATCCGTTTGGATAGATTATTCAGGAATGAATTGACTTGAAATAATGGTCTTTATTAGATGCGTGGTCGTTTTTACAAAATTAGATTGAGTAAGCGGTTGATTCAATCGATAATGAACCATTGGATTTTTTATAACCTTTTAACCAAGGCCGGACAGCATTCATGGAATTTGCCAGTGACCTTTTGGAACGAATACGCAAACAGATAGGTCTTGAACCAGCTTCAGATGACGCGTTCACTTTGCTGCACCCAACAGGCAATGAGCATTCGGTCCAGTTTTTCTTCAAAAACCTGCCAGAAGAATTCCTGGAATTTGAAACCTGGGACAAACATAATTTATTTCTTTGTGATTTAACGGCAGAACTGGACTTTGATTTTGCACTGGATGAAGATGGCAGATTTGCTTCTCTGAGTTTAAACGGTTCGACCCAATCCAAATCTGTGGAAGCTGTCATGGATTTGCGGGATGACTACCTGGTGACTATCTATTATTTTGGAGACTCCAAAACCAGTACCCGGGTTAACCAACAACTGATAGCAACAGAAAGGATCTTCCCTTGTTATCTTGGAGCACAAATTCTTGAGCAGTTGATTTGTGAGCTTGATACCATCACCCGTGTGGAATACGACTTTGAACAACAACAAGGCGCATTCATGGAGCCTGTTATCCTCAAGGGTACTATAAACGGTCCTCCGGCACAGACAATCTATAATCAGTATCTGCATAGCTACAAGCCTTACTTCAATATCAAATGTATTTGCGGTCATTTAACAGATGATGCCCAGGGAAATCTGGTTTTTCATGTCTACGGCATGATTCAGGTTGATGATTGTCGATTGAGCGATTTCATGAATATTGTCAAACAGCTCTATTTGCTTCTAAGAATGAAATATCAAAATCTCGTCGATAAGTGTGTGATAAGGTGGGAATCAGCTGATGGCAATAAAGCCACCCGGTTTACCGGGAATGTGATAGAAATCTGGCTGGGAAAACCGGTGGACAAACTGGATGGTTTGCTAAGGTTTTTGACCCGGGGAGATAAATCAATCCAGTTGTTCGGTATTTCGGAACGTGTCACCAGAAAGCTTTGGAGCATCAAATCGATACACGTTAATACGGGGGCTAAGGTGGAATTGGAATTATCAGCAAATATGCTAAGAATATATTTGGCTGATAGAAGATCAATTCCTATTTTAGATAAGATAGAAGACTTTCTTCAAAAACACGTTACGATCGATCTTGAAAACTTGGTTTATTAACTTACTGTAATGCTTAAATATTCCTGCACAAATGCGCGACTTGCCAATTGGGTGTTAAGGCATGTCAATGAACAACCTGGTTTGATTTTCCCATGTCGCAAGGGATGGGAGGTTAATGTTAAACTGATTTATCCGGGAGATCAAAACAAAGTATATTTTAACGTTGTGGTTACCAATCAGACTGAACTGCTCAGTTTCATACCGGTTAACAATACTGCAGAAGTAAGCCATCTCAAGTGCCTTTCACATGACAAATCGATTAGACAGTTAAAAAAGGAACTGGGTGTAGAATTTAACTCCTATCAACTTATTTTTATGACCTGTGAGAAGCATCAGGAAGCTGTTACTTCTCTTTTGTCCCAAGCCATCGGTAATTATAACTTGTTGATGTTGGACTATGAAAAGATGTCTTTTGTAAAAGGCAGCTTTAAGAATCCCCGCCTGGAATTTCGCCTGAGCTCTCAAAATTTTGATACGGATTTGATACCAAATCTATTGCCGGAGTCGCAACACTCTATCATGGATGGGATCAATAATTCGCTTTTTTACCAGAACATCTTCTACAATTTAAACGCTTTCTGGCTCTCTGGTGAGAAACGCGTAGGCCTGCGAAGTGTCTTAAAAAAGGCAATTCCCTATTGGAAACACTATAGAAAGAAGGACCAGCAGGAGATTATTGAAAAGATTGGTGAGGGCTTGGAACAGGTGTTTCATAAATATACATTTGAAGGATTTCAAATCTCCAAGGAAGGCAAAAAATCCGAGTCAGTTCCCGTAACGACAGTTGTTTTTCCTAAAGTTCCCGAGGGCAGAAAGGAATTGAATAACTGGTCACGAAAACTGGAAGCAGCCCTGGATTACTTCCGGGATGAAGTCAATCAAATATCTATAGATTCGCTTGAATTCAAATCCTAGACCGATAACATGAGAAACCATCGCTCCGATTAAACAACAACCTTTATTTTTGAACTGTTTTTTGGGTTCCCTGATGTTGGTTTACTAATGTAAAAAACGGAGCTTTTACAAAAAATCGATAACGGATAACAATACCAGTGACTTTGGCTTTTTGTTGCAAGGGCTGGGGGGCTGTCGAATTTTTATAAATCTGAAATGTGCGTATTAAGACACTATAAAAGGGTTGCAGAATATGTCGGATAAACTAAGTCATTTTGATGAGGAAGGTCGGGCCAGTATGGTCGATGTCGGAAGTAAGCAGACAACAACCCGCACTGCCATAGCTCGCAGTGTGATCCGGATTTCTGCCGAGCTGGTCAACATACTGGCTGAAGGAACCCTGCAGAAAGGAGATGCCTTTACCGTTGCCAAAACAGCGGGAATTCTGGCAGCCAAGCAAACCGGCAACCTGATTCCCATGTGTCATCCGTTACCGGTTGATTATGTGGATATCCGCTTTGATATGTTGGATCAGAGTCAGGAAGTCAGGGTGGAAGCTGAAGTCAGTACAACTGCCAAAACAGGAGTGGAGATGGAGGCTATGGTAGCGGTCACCATGGCCGGACTAACCTTTTACGACATGTGCAAGGCTGTGGATAAGGGAATAAAAATACTTAAAACCGGACTGTTTAAAAAAACGGGTGGTAAAAGCGGAGAGTTTTATAACCGCGATATGGAATGGTAAGAGCTGAACTAAGTCCGTTGAACCAGAAGAGACACTTCATATAAAAAAGATGTTACCGCAGCAAGAAATCCTGCGATGGACCACATCGAAGTAATTTTTCCTCTCAATCCGTTGATGAACCTGTCAATCAGAAACAGCGCGTATATCAACCAGGTAGTTACCGGCAGCAATTGACGTAACGATAATTGTATCTGTCCGCTGGTTGATATTATCTTCATATTGATCCCCAGCAAGATCCCAACCGAGAGAAAGAGGAATCCTATGGCAATCACCTTGTAATTCATCTTGTCCAGAAAACCAAGGCTGGGGACTTTCTCGTTGCTCAGCATCAAGGTCTTTTTTTTGATTTTGTTTTCCTGGTACAGGTAAAACATTGAAGTCAGGCAAGCTACGCCAAAGAGTAAATAGCCCAACATGGAGCAGGAAGCATGGGCAAAAAGCATAAAGTTACCAAAGCCCGGAGATTTATCCAGAAATGCTTTTGCCACAATAGCTTGGTCCGAAATTGTAATCGATAATACTAAAAAGAAGAGTGAAACCGGCGGAAAAACGATTTTAAAAATCTGGTTGGGAAATTTAAATTCGACAACAAAGAAAATTAAAATTGTGAAAAATGAAAGATATAAAAAAAGTCCGGACAAAGAATCGAGGGGAAAACTACCGGAGGTTATCAGATCCAGTATGATATAGACGAACTGTAAAAAAAGACCTAACAACAGGATTCTTTCCCCCCAGCCTTTTTCAATTTTTTCGTTAGTAAATAGTGAAATACCATTGGTAATCCAACCGATAAAGTATAGCGAGCAGATCGACCAGAATAATAAATAGTTCACAATCTTAAATTGTAATTGGAAGTTATTCCCCAGTGGGGCATTTGGATTGAAAGTGTGATTATCACCAGTTTTTTGGCAGTCTACCAGCTTGTTTTAAGGTTCGCAATAGGTCTTCACGCATACTGGATATAGCCTGAAAGGATGCCTGAGTGAATTCCTCTTCATATGGAAATCGTTCCTGGTAGTCAGGCAATCGATACGCAAAAATAATTCCTCTTGAAGAATTAACAACAGCACCGTATCCATCGGTATTGAAAGCTTCGGTTACCTGGTCAGCGGTTCCCCCCTGGGCTCCATATCCTGGCATGAGGATGAAGACATTTGGCATGTCATCTCGCAGTTGTCTGGCTTCATCAGGCCAGGTTGCACCAACCACTGCGCCAAATGGTGAAAACCCCCTGATTCCCAGGTGGTTCGTTGATAGTTGCTGAATATCTCGGGCTATCTTTTGATACAAAGGAATCCCATCAACAAGCGCTTGCTGGTATTGTCCTGCGGATTTGTTCGACGTTCTGGCCAGTATAAATAGTCCCTTGTTGTAATTAATACACTCCGTCACAAACGGTTCAATTGTGTCATCTCCCATGTATGGATTGATAGTAAGGAAATCGGCTTTGTCCACATCATCATGGCCGTCAAATAGGGGCACTTTGCCAAGATGTCCTTTTGCATAAAACGAAGCAGTATTTCCAATATCATTGCGCTTGGAATCATTGATCACGAGTAATCCCAGTTTTTTTGCCAAATCAACTGTTCGATCGAATGCATCAATTCCCCATTTACCATAAAGTTCATAACAAGCCATTTGGAGTTTGACTGCAGGAATAACTGAGCATAGCGTATGCAATAGTTCGCTATTGAATAGATATAAGGCTTCGGATGCTCCTCTCAGAGTATTTCCGTAGACGTTTTCTGCCTGTTTGCATAAAAACTCCGGGATAAGTTCCAGGGCGGGGTCTAAACCTACAACAATAGGGCATTGCTTTTCATCAATGTTTGCGATCAATCTGTCAATTATCATCATGGCATTATACCTAGGTATGGATGTGCGGGAAATATCCAAGTGTTGCAGTTGGCAATTAATAATTGACCAATCTTATCAGACTAAACGATGAAAAATCAGGGAAATGGTGCTGTTGATTGATTTATTTAAACCCTTTGATAAAGGAGCTAATCTTGTCGGAAACCAGTTGTTGAATTTCTTCCAGGTTGGACATCTCAGTTTTTATTTTTTTTCGCCTGGCACTGATAAAGCCTGCAATGGTTTCTTCCAGCTCTTTGACTTTCTTTTCGATTCCGATTGCCGTACCGGATATAGCTGATTTAAACTCGGATTTCCCACTGTGACGAATAATGATCTCGTTTAAATAATCAACTTGCTCTTCCAGTTTTGTAACTCTTGTTTCAAGTGATTTTGGCTTGGCTTGTTGCAGGGGGTGATGGGGTTTGCTTTTCAAACCTTTTTTACTCGGCTTTGGTACCGATTTGTTTTCAGTCGATTGTGTCGTTTTAAAATAGCTGGATTTATAGTGCCTGAGTTTGTTTTTTGAGTACTGCGCAAACTCTTCGTATAACCTTTGGTTAGACGCTTTTGGATTCTCTTGAAAAAAGTCGAATACCTTTTTTCTTAATGATTGAGATTCTGATTTTACAGGGGAAGCGCTAGTTTTTTTGGATTTGGTTTTTTTTCTGGTGCTTCGATACTGATCAACCGAGTTTTTAAACTTATATTTGTAATTGCGAAGGGTATTCTCCCTGACTTTTGGGAACATACGATACAAATCCGTATTTGTTGCTGTAGGATGTGCTTTTAAGAACTCGGCAACTTGCTGTGAAATACTCTTGGCCATCTTTTCCTCCTTTATTGTTAAGAGAACTGGTATTGGTGTACTAAAAACGAACCAGAGGGGGTACCATATCAATTTTTCATAGGCAATGACCGCCCGAGAGCGGTATACTGTTTTCAGTTAAAACGCCAAAATGCCGGTGTTAAAAGGAAAGGTCGGGTTTTAATCACTGTCTGATTATCACAGCTTTGGCAAGTTCTCAATACAAAATTAAAAAATCATTTTATCGTTATAGCATTGCATATCATCAGTAATCAGAGTGATCGAGCTAAACTGTAATGATCCAGCCTTCGGTTATGTTTTTATTGTTTGCTCAATAATGGCCAAGGTAATTTATTGGTTGCTTGCAGGCATATGTGTCATAAAGTAAATAGTTGTCATGGAACTGGAGATTTTCGAGGCAAACAACGGTAATTGCCCTTATCTTGATGCCAGACAATGGTATAGTTACACATTCAAATCAGAAAAACTGGAGTCGAATGTCTATGAATCACTGTTGGCCCAGGGATTTAGGAGGAGCGGTAAATTCTTCTATAAAAACAATTGTCCGGGTTGTGCCGAGTGCGTGGCTATTCGGTTGGCTGTCAGGGATTTTCAAATGTCAAAATCCCAAAGACGAACCTGGAAAAAAAACCAAGATCTTTCAGTTTCCTGGCATCCGGTAAAATTCGACCATGAAAGCTACGAGCTTTACCAACGTTATTCGGTGCAAAAACATGGAACCGACACAACTGAAAAGAATTATTGGGACTTCCTTGTGAATTCTGCAGTAGAAACAATCATGATGCGATACTACCTGGGGAATAAGTTGGTAGGAGTCGGCTGGTTGGATGTGCTGCCTCGATCCCTCAGCAGTGTTTATTTTGCATATGATCTGGAATACAGTAAACGTCGACTGGGTGTCTTTTCAGTCTTGAAAGAGATTGAGTTGGCAAAAGAGCTACATCTCTCCTACCTGCACCTGGGTTTTTGGGTGAGCGACTGCGAGGCAATGAATTATAAATTTCAGTTTAAACCCCATGAATTGTTGATCAACGATATCTGGGTTAATCCCGAGTTTGCAGGTAACTGAGTTTATCTTCCATCATCCGGCACTTCTATATTTCAACGACATTTCGGAAAAGGTTTAGTAATGGGTAGTACGTTTGGTAAGGTGTTTCGAGTCTCCACATTTGGTGGCAGTCATGGAAAGGTAGTTGAAGCAATTGTAGATGGATGCCCCGCTGGTTCGGAACTGGAGGAGGGGATTGTT
>JAKSDL010000511.1 GCA_022360105.1 Pseudomonadota bacterium | reverse complement strand
TAAGTATAAACAGGAACATCAAAAATTAAAGTACTCTAAGGTACCGCTGAAAAAATTACAAATGGTAAAAAATACCAGAGGCGGACGACCTTGTTTAAAAGCTAACGCAAAAAAAATCATAAACCACAAATGAACACAGGTTAACACGGATTTTTGTTGCTCGCCAAAACGCAAAGAATTATTTAATAAAAGAATATACAAGAAAAAACAGGTATTGGTTAGCGGCGGATAGTTGGCTATAGAAAAATTCAATGAAGGAAATAATAATGATTAGATTTGCGCAAATAATGATTTTGCTCATGTTAATAAGTTTCGTGTTTGACTTTTGCTTCGATGAAATAAAACAACAAACATTTCTCCGACAGCAGCATATGAAAGAAAAGGTAGAAGCAGAGGTTTAGTTTTTGTACAGAGCTCATAAAGAGAGAGTTTTTTATGATTGGTAGAGCATCTGTAAACAGGGTTATACACCTCGTGTATGATTTTGTCCAATCGCCTGGATACTTCTTGTACCCCGATCAAACGGGCAAACTCAATTGCGAAGGGTATAGTTGTGAGGTGTCCCGTTACGGATTAGTTTAATCTGTAGCGGGACTTTAAACTTAAACAATGGATAAAATATTTTTCATTACCCCTCCCTATCCCGCACTCACTTCCAGTGAGTGCGGGATAGGGAGGAAAATAACGACAATCCGGCTGTATTAGTCCCCACGGTTAAAACCGTGGACTACTTTAAATATTATTATTCTTTATCCAAAGTTGAAGATACTATATCATTGTCGTTGTTATCATCCGGTTGGGCTTGCTCAAGTTTGCTAATAGTAATTGGCAACTGAATGTCAGACGACCTAAAATGCAAGTCTCTTTGCGGAAATGCAATTTCGATATCATTTTTTCTAAACTCTGTATCAATATCACAATTTATCTTATGCCAGACTTTAAGGTAGTCATCAACATCTTTGATATATACCCTCAATTCAAAATTAAGACAACTATCACCAAACTCTTTGAAGATAACTTTTGGTTTGGGGTCATCATCGGTTACCTTATCGCAGGCTTTGGCAATTTTGAAAAGTGTCTCTTCAACTTTCTTTATGTCAGAACCAT
>JAKSDL010000217.1 GCA_022360105.1 Pseudomonadota bacterium | reverse complement strand
TTGGAAAGAATTATAGATATGATATGATTGGTTCTGCCACGACAAAGAATCAACTGCATCAGAATGCAGACAAAAGATAGAAGCATTCCTGTTAACCATACCATATCGGCCACAAAGGATGGTTCTTCGCCTTGTTCAATCACAGATTTGAAGCCAATCAGCATCCTCCTTTCCATTAGATAATGAAAGCCCATGCCTATGTAGCTTTCTATTATACTTGAAATATCTTTCAAAGCGGCTTCGTGGGTGCGTACAATCAAACGGGTGCTGTTTTCATTCAGCTCAATTAAATAGAAGGTACCCCAGTTTTCCAGGACATAATAACTGCCCGATTCAACCTCTAAAACAGGGAAATTGAAGATAATTGCACTCTTCGACTCATCCAGAGATCCAGGTACAATCCGCCCAACTTCCATATCAAAGGTCTGATCAAGAAGATCACTTTTTTCACGTGATTCATATCCCAGAAACTTTTCGATGAATGTATAACTAAAAAAGCCTCCGCGATCTGCTCCCAGCTGAACAATCCACTTCCAAACTTCCTGCTTTGGGGCTTCGATGGTGATTGCCCTTGTGGAACTGATAGTATCCGCAAAACTGTCTCCGGGCAGTGACATCTGTGTTTCCGCTTCAGATGTGCCCCAGGTAAATACATAGGGATAAAGAACTACCCTGTAGGTGATAACTTGTAAACAAATTGTAATGGATAAAACCAGAATCTTTTGAGCTAGATGAGTCATAGTCCCATTTTGTTTTTGCTTTGTTAAAGAGAGGCCGGAGAGACTCAACCAAGAGGTTGAGTCCGTGACAGGTCAGGAAAACTTCTTTTGAAAGAGGCTGGAAAGCAGCATTCCGCAGCCGATGCTGGAGACAAAAGCCAGCAAGAGAAATCCGATAAATGGAATCAGACTCAGCAGTGAGTATAAAACAATTCCGATCAGAAAATACATAAATCTGCTGTTGCTATTCATATCGAGCGATCTGGCGATTAATCCTCCGATCAGGGTAATGCCGATAATTTTCGTCAGAAATAATATGGGAATAAAGCCTAAAAGCATGGCAAATGCCAGTGGAATGGTTATGACAAGCAGAATTGATATGACGAAAGCAGAGGGGTATACGAATATCGGGATCAACCCCCATAACGAATTTGTCAATACTTCCTTTCTTGTCAATGACTGCTCTAAAACCCTGGTAGCAGGAAATAAGAGTACAAGAAATCCCAATACTGCAAAAGCAAACTTGAAAAATATGGTAAATCCAAGTGATCCGTAATCATGGTCGTGATCTGCAAAAGTATCATGGAAACCTCCTTCTTTGTTTTTTTCGAATGTTATATTGCCTGTGACACGTGCCGCTTCTTCTACACTTAATTCGTAATCAGAATGATAAATCAGATCACCGTGAATTTTGCCCTGATCGGATATCATCAACTTTCCCGTATGTACCTGGACATTTCCATGAATTTCATTTTGGATCAAAACTTCACCTGCACCAGCATAAAAGTCACCTGTTATCTCTCCGTTAACAAGAACTTTTCTGGCTCCGACAAAGGTGTCGCCTTTGGTCTCGCTTTCGGTTTCAAAAGTGACTTTTTCTCCGCCCAGAAAACTGGTTCCCGTGGTTTTACCATTCAAGGTAATGGACTTTCCGCCTGCTTTAATACCATTTCCGGCTGTCCCGGAAATGTTGACGTGTTTTCCGGCAGTGAATATGGCCAGTTTAGCCAGACCGGTAAAATGGATCTCTTCTGCAAAACCGTAAAAATCCTTGGTTTCTCCGCTAAATTCGATTTTTTCTGCTGTTGCGAAATAGTCTTCTTCAAACTTATTTGATTCAACCAGGTAGGTTTCATCGAATCTCATCTCAATAGCGGAGAGGTTGATACTGCCAAACAGCAATATACATAATATCAACAATGGTATAATTCTCATTGCCACCTCCAAATATAGGCTGGTTTTGATCTGTTTCCCCGACATTTTTGGGGAGTTTGTTTATCTGAATATTATCGTACTTCAATAGGCTTTTATTCTGACCATAGTTATGCAACGAACGGCAGGAGAATCTGACGAATGGTTGGATTTTGCTGTTGAGTGGTTTGCCGGTATCAGAATTCAAGCTGTTTTTTTAACACTTGGGCCTTTCTTCTTGATAGCTCAACCCTGGAGCCGTCTTTTAATTCAACCAGATAATTGCCTTTGAACGCTTTGTGGATGGTTGCGATGTAATTTAAATTGATTAAATTTGCACGATTTGATCTGAAAAATCCGGCTTCCTGAAGTTTGCTTTCATAATGATTAAGAGAGCGGTCAGATAAAAATCGTCCTTCTTTTGTGTAGATGAAGCTCAATCCTTCTTCAAAACAGATCTTCTGGATGTCTTTAACTGGTATGATTTTTATAGCTCCCTGAATCTTAAGTGATATTTTTTCTATTTGTTCCGCGCCTGGAGATGTGGATACAGGTTGCTTTTGTTTTGATTGAAGCCTCTCCTTGATTTTCTCTACAGCCCTGGCAAATCGTTCTTTGCTTACCGGTTTCAGCAAATAATCCAAAGCATCGATTTCAAAAGCATCGGCCGCGTATTTCGAATGAGCGGTTTGAAAGATGATCAGCGGTGGATCGCTTAGTGATGATAAGGTTTTGAAGACCGACACACCGGGCATGTTAATATCCAGGAAAGCCACATCCGGGTGTTCGGAGACGATTTTCTCAAGAGCACTGGTGCCATCCCTGCTTTCGGCGATTATTTTAAACTGGTCATAATCAGATATAAGATCTTTCAAACGATCCAAAGCGTGTTGTTCATCATCGGCTATTAACGTCTTAATCATAATTAAAAGATAGTTCTATCCCTCCGTCGATTATTGAAAAATTGCCGCCGGATTGTTCCACTCTTCTTTTGGTTGTTGTCAATCCTACTCCCTTGCCCAGCATGGTGGAATCAAGCTTTGCCAGGGAGTCTGAAACATTGATAACCAGGCGATCGGATGATCTGGCTGCAGAAATTGAAATTGTTAATTGATCGGTGTGATCGATATTGTGTTTAATGCTGTTCTCCACCAGGGGCTGGATGATCAAAGGAGGGATTTTGCCCTCTGCCCGGCAGTCTATGGCGAATGACAATTTTTCACCGAATCTGAGTGTTTGTATAGCCAGGTATTTCTTAACAACAGCCAGTTCAGTTTTTAGTTCAACCGAATCAGCATCGCTTATATCGAGTTGATATCTGAGCAGATCCGAAAGGTTAATAAGTGTCTCTTCTGCTTTGGCGGGAGTTTTTAGTAATGACACCAATAAGCTGAGAGAATTGAATAAAAAGTGGGGATTTATTTTGGCTGACAGGAACTTTAGTTCCATCTGCTTTTTTAAAACCTGCTCTTCGCCTATGGCCTTTTCTTTTTGAAGCACAGTTTGCTGAAAGTAGACAAAACCACTGACAATAATGTTGATCGTAATAAAGAAGAGCAGGTTGATTAAAAGAAAGCTGACTGTCCTGCTATCGGAATATAGAAATGTGGCTGGATTCGATAAAAAGAAACCGCTAAGAACGATAATACCTGCGCCCAGCATAATGCCGAAAGCAAGGACAAGAATTAATATGAGATTTCTGGTCCGATCGACCAGGTATCGGGTGAAATACAAACTGATAATGACAGCAAGTCCAAGAGACAGGGAATCCACCAAAATCACCACTGGCGAAATCCGGAAGAAGGCTTCAAAGCTGAGTCCGATAATGACGCTCAGCATACCTCCCAAGACCAGGGAGGAAACCAGAACCCCGACTGCTACAAGAATATGCGACAAATGTTGCTTCAATTCGATCCCGATGCAATTGTGGTTGATACAATCCTAGGAGATAACGACACCCATGTTTCGCACATTCAGTATATTCAGTAAACTAAGTTGTCCGTCAATCCGGTGAAACTGAATCGGCCGGTTGGTTTTTTCTCTAAATTGGTAGGTTTAATTCATCCGAATGTTCGGTAGGATTTTTGTTGTGGCGAAGAATGAGAGTGCTTTTGTAGGATGGGCAACCCCGTTGCCCATCAACACGCATCGAAGCGCACAATTTCACCAATCATTTATTTGACAAGGACGAATTATCTGACCCCAAGCTCGATCAATGTTAAAACTAAACAAAAAAGACTATCAAAAAATATCGAGGTTACTGAATGTCCCTGAAATGAATGTGCTTTTTGCCAAATCAATTGTCAATCGGCATGTTAACGGAGATATTTGGGTTGATTCCCTACCTATTCCCTGTGCTGCCTATATCAAACACCCCTACGGAATGTCACTCTTAGCAGGCAAAACCGATGATCAATCTTTCTTGGAATCACTTCGAAATTATTTACTTAATTCCGGAGCCTGCAGATCTTCCCAGGAATGGCTTCAAGTGACATCATCAGGTTGGTCTGCCCAGATAGAAAGTCTGCTAAAAAAGTCTTTAGTGAAAATGCCTCAAGGTGCAGCGGTTGGTTCAACCCGGATTGGTGGCAGTGCTGAAAAGGTTTATCAGTACCAGCGGTTGTTGTTTCTGTTTCGTCCCGATCTATTCCTGCATGCAAATATTCACACAAACTCTGCTGACCTAACAATGAAACCGATGAGCAGTAGTGATTTCAATGAATTTGGATCACATGTGGTGCCAAGGTATTTTTGGAACAATGAAGATGAATTTTCCGCTATCTCGAAAGGATACAGTCTGATCTATAAGAACAGGACTGTCGCAGTTGCTTTTGGATCGTTTACAATTGATAACCAGTTCGAAATTGGTGTGGAAACAGATCCAAAATTTCGCGGGAAAGGTTTTGCTTCAATGGTGTGTGCCGAACTGATTAACTATTGCCTGGAAAATGACTGTATTCCGGTCTGGTCATGTCATGCGGGGAATGCCGGTTCAAAGAAACTTGCACTGCGATTGGGATTTGAGATCGAAAAAACCCTGCCTTACTATCATTTAACTTGAAGGGGTTTAGGTAGAAGGTTAATAGGCTGAGGGGTTTAGGTAGAAGGTTAATAGGCTGAAGACTGAAGGTTTTTCAAGTTAAAGTCCGAATGTGATATGAAGGTAACATCCTGAAATTTATCATTATTTTCATGTCTATTTTGTTGACTAAATTGCTGGTAATCATTACTTTGTTTTTCAGCCTTCAGCCTTCAGCCTTCAGCCTTCAGCCTTCAGCCTTCAGCCTTCAGCCTTCAGCCTTCAGCCTTCAGCCTTTCACTTCATAGAGTAGATCAAGCGGATGGACTGTGTCGCAGCAATAATTGTTGTCTTTATGCGCAGATTCTGATTCTGCGTCATTCCGGGCTTGATCCGGAGTCCATTTGCAACCAATTGAAATAATTGATGGATCCCGGGTCAAGTCCCATAAACGCTTAATTAACAGAATATGGAATACAGATCAAACGGTAGGGCGGGTTCTTTGCTG
>JAKSDL010000113.1 GCA_022360105.1 Pseudomonadota bacterium | reverse complement strand
CAGGCTCAAAATTAAGAATATTTTCAATGATTGATAAAACATGCCTCCTGCCACTTTTTGAAGGAATAAATTTTTCAACCTTGTCGGTAAAAAAAATAACTCCCACCCTGTCATTATTTTTGCATGCTGAAAAAGCCAGCGTGGCACCCACCTGGGCAATGAAGTCTTTCTTAGAACCAAAGCTGTTGGAACGTGACATATCGATCAGCAAGAACATATTCAATTCCCGTTCTTCACAAAATTGTTTGACAAAAGCTTTATTATGACGTGCTGTCACATTCCAATCGATATTCCGGACATCATCACCGGGATAATATTGCCTGATATCTTCAAATTCCATTCCTTTACCCCTGAATCCGGAACGGTATGCACCTGAAAAGATTTCTTCAACCAGTTTATTGGATTTGATTTCAATCCGTCTTATTTTCTTAATCAATTCCCTTGAAACCATCTTTAACTCCTTCTTTTTTCCCTTTATACCACCGGAAATAATGCAGTCAAATCAATCTGTCATAATAAATACTTTTCCTTTTAAGCTCACCCGCATTCATGTAAATTAATTTGCACAACGGGTTAGCTTAGGGTAAATTAACCTGTTCGAGAATTTCAGTAATGATTTCTTCCGATGTCATATCCTCGGCTTCGGCTTCATATGAAAGCAGGATTCTGTGTCTTAAGACATCATAAACCATGGCTTTAATATCATCCGGCACAACATAATTACGTTCTTCTAAAAATGCCTTACCTTTTGCTGCTTTGATCAGGTTAATTGATGCACGTGGCGAAGCACCGCAAGCGATATATTCGGACTCCTCCCTGGTCTTAAAAATAATGTCAAGCACATAATTTTTTATATTCTCATCCACATAAATATTTTCAATTCCTTTTCGCAGTTCAAAAATATTATCACGGGATAAGATCTCATTCACCGTAGGCTGAACAGGCTGTTCCAGAGAAAATCGGTCAATAATTTTGCTTTCTTCATCCCTGTTTGGATATTTTATAATTAATTTCAT
>JAKSDL010000919.1 GCA_022360105.1 Pseudomonadota bacterium | reverse complement strand
ATTAAACTTGTTTTAAAACTCTTCATAAAATCCTTACTTTTTTATCTAAGTACACTGGTAAGTTAAATAATTATATTGTAATCACTTATACCGCGCTCAAACAGGCATTTTCAACTGTTAAGGGTATAGATACAGCAGAAAGGCCCTTTTAGGCGATTATTGCAACTCGAAAAGTGTGAAAGTCAACTCTTATAAGAATTTACTAGCTCAAAATCTCAGACAAAACCTCAATAATCACTTTAGCTTCCCCTTCTAAAAGGGTTCTAGGATCTATCAATATTTTTTCATCCTGAATTCGTGTAAATATTGGGGTCCTATAATGCCTAAGCTTATTGGCAACTATCACGCTACTGATTTTTTCACTTGCGATGGCAACTAACCTGGTCTTAAGATTCTGGGTCGGCAGTGAACCACTGCCGGTCTGCGAAAAGCCGTCAACAGTCTCAACTGACGCTTGCAGATTAGCTTTCTTAAGCTTGCCGGCAATCCTTGCTGCCTCGCTTTTTATAGAATCATAGCTTCGCAACATCATCCTCAAAGTCGGAACCTTCTCAAGTGCCTCGGCTTCATTCAAAAACAATCTCAAAGTAGCTTCCAAAGCCACCAATGTCATTTTATCAACCCGAACTATACGGGCAAACTGATTCTTTTTAATCTTTTTGATTATATCAGCCTTGCCAAGGATAATTCCAGCCTGAGATGCGCCTATAAGTTTATCACCGCTGGAAGAAATAATATCAGCTCCATCAGCAACAGATTCTGCCAGAGTTGGCTCCTTATCAAAACCAAATCGGGAAAAATCCACCAGCGAACCGGCACCAACATCGTCAAACGCCAGCAGACCATTTGCATGTGCCAAATCAGCTATCGGCTTTAACGGCACTTCGCTACTGAACCCCTGAATCTTATAGTTACTCGGATGAACACGCAAAATAGCGGCGGTCTCTTCGGTAATCGCATTTTCGTAATCCCTCAAATGAGTTTTGTTGGTAGTACCAACCGCTACCAGCTTAGCCCCGCTAAATGCCATAACATCCGGCAGCCTGAACGAGCCGCCTATCTCTACAAGCTGCCCGCGAGAAACAATAACCTCCTTACCGTCAGCTATTGTATTTAGCACCAGAGACGTTGCCGCGGCATTATTATTTACTATTGTCGCTGCCTCAGCACCGGTCAGCAAGGAAAACATCTTTTCGATATGGCTGTCCCGACTGCTTCGTTTGCCGTCTGCAATGCCCAGCTGTAACAATGAATATCCGCTAAGCTCGCGTGATATCTGCTCCAAAGCCTCTTTCGGCAAAACCGCCCTACCCAAACCGGTATGCAACACAATCCCGGCAGCGTTGATAACTTTTCTATAAAAAGGGCTGACCAGAGAATTCAACTGCCGGCGTATCTGGGCCAATATAATTTCTTCAAATTT
>JAKSDL010000792.1 GCA_022360105.1 Pseudomonadota bacterium | reverse complement strand
TAAATGTAACCAAGTAACATTTTGATAACCTTTAATGCGTTTAGAGAAACATGGTAGCGAAAAACAAATCAGGAAGAAGAGTATTTGAAAACAATGATGAATGCCCGATTCGTAATGTCGTAGCTCAAATTGGTGATAAGTGGTCGATGCTGATTTTATTTTCTCTGGTGGATGGACCGGATAGATTCAACTCTCTGAAATCACGAATAGAAGGGATTTCTCAACGAATGCTGACTCAAACCTTACGAGATTTGGAGCGGGAAGGATACGTCAGCAGAAAGGTTTATGCTGAAGTTCCGGTGAGGGTGGAATACAAACTTACAGAGATGGGAAATAAGATAATTAAACCGCTGTTCAACCTGGTTTCATGGGCCGACGAACATCACGCTGCAATTAAACGATCACGCCAAGCTTATGATAAAAAAATTAAATAGCTCTTTAAAACAAGTCGGACCAATCCCAAAATCACAAATCAGACTGTTATCTGTTTTTTCACAACTCAATCTGTAAATAACGATAAACATATTTATTTGTATTATCTAATAGTTATACCTATTTAAACTAACTGATTACACCCCGCCAATTCGCGACAAAGAGCTGATAAAGACAGAGATTCAGATTTGAGAAACTCGAATTATAACTTGACTCTTAAATGACTATTGCCTATTATTTTTTCGTCTAAGAACCCAGCTAAACCCATAGTAAATAAGCGATAAGCGGAATTATGGGTTGTGATTGGGCAATAGGTTTTAGCATCAGTTTTTTGATTGGGTAGAAGTAAATGTGATTTAATTTCCCTGATTGGCTAAATAATCGAACGGGTAATCCAAACGTATATTCAGAACTCGGCGTTCGTTCACTTAACCAAAATGCTAAAGGGAAGAAAAAGAATACGGCTTTAATTTCTTAAGTTCAACCGTGTGCCTTTTGCGCGGATTGATAAACATAACTATCAAAATGAGGTTGAATCATGAAAAAGAACATTCAATACCTGAAATTCATTAGCTTGGTTTTCATCGTCACTAGCTTGCTTTCTATCGACACGAATGCAAGAAACCTGGGTGAGTCGTCATTTGTTGATGGTATCATCAAAAGCAAAGCCCCCATTGAACATGTCGAAGCCCAGATGGCGAAACTGGCACCAATCATGTTGGCTCCTGACTATTCCTATCTTCCTCCTAATGAACAGGAAGTGATATCCCTTTTAGTGGAAGCGTCCAGGTATATCGGAGAAGCCTTTTCCCGGCAGGTCCATAAGAAGAACTGGATTTTGGAAAAAGCGCTTAAAACCTATGTGGGTACCCCTCAACAGGTTTACTACGATTATTTTAAGATTATGGTCGGACCATGGGACAGATTGGAGGGAGACGCGCCCTTTATCAACCTGGATGAGTTTAAACCGCCAGGAGCCAATTACTATCCCGCAGATATGACTCAAGAAGAGTTCGAAGCGTGGATTGCTCTGCACCCGGAAGATGAAGAAGCTTTCACCAGCGAATTTACTATGATTCGGCGATTTGGAGATCAACTATTTGCCATTCCTTACCCTTGGTATTTTGGTGATAAACTCTGGCAGGCAAAGAAACTTCTGAAAAAAGCAGCCGGAAAAACCTCGGACCCTACTCTGGCCAAGTACCTGAATAGTCGAGCCGAGTCCTTTTTTACCAATGATTACAGAGATAGTGATATCGATTGGATCGGTCTTGATGGTGATATTGAATTGGTGATTGGTCCTTACGAAGTTTATGAAGACGGACTTTTCGGTTATAAGGCAGCCTATGAGTCGTTTGTTTGTCTTGTGGATCGGGATGAAAGTCAGAAATTGGATATTATCCAAAGTTATCGTGCAGAACTGGTTGAAAATTTTCCCATTCCTCCGGAGTATGATCTGGAGCCTAAGGGGCTGTCTTCACCCATAAAGGTTGTCAACGAAATCTTTGCAGCAGGGGATGCGCGAGTTGGTATTCCTGCAATCGCTTTTAATTTGCCCAATGACGCCTGGGTTCGTGAAAATGTTGGGTCAAAAAACGTGATGTTAAAAAATATGTTGGAGGCTAAATTTAATGGTGTATTAATTCCAATCAAAAACATCATATTAGCTCCCCAGGATAGAGATAAACCAACTATGGACGGTTTTTTCAACTATGTCCTGATGCATGAAATCAGTCATGGACTAAACCCGGGTACCATTGTGGTGGATGGGCGGGAAACAACTGTCAGAGCAGAGCTTAAGGAGTTGTATAGCACGATAGAAGAATGTCTGGCCGACTCCGAATCAATTTGGAACAACTTGTATATGATCAATGTTCCAGACAGTCCCATGCCCCCGGGATTAGAAGATTCGCTTTTTGCTTCGTACCTGGCTGGGATGTTCCGTTCCATCCGGTTTGGATTGGGTTCTGCTCATGGAGGCGGGATTGCTATTCAGTTAAACTGGCATCTCGAAAATGGTGGATTTAATATCAATTCCAACGGTGAGTTCTTCCTGGATGAAGATGCTTTGATAGAATCCGTCAGAAGCTTAGTCAACAAACTTCTGATTATAGAATTAACAGGTGATTATGACGGCGCCAAAGATTTGGTGGACAATTATCGCTTTATTTCTCCAGAGGTTCAGGCTGTTTTGGACAAATTAGCTTCGGTACCGATTGATGTCATCAAGCAATATCCGTTCGATAAATAAACAATCATAGTCTTGAAAACCGGGCAGAAGCATCGCCTTCTCCCGGTTTTTGTGATTGCGCTTTTGCCTTTTTTTAATTCGACAAAGTTGTATAGGGTGCTGACTGCTGTTAGCTGAAGGCTGAAAGCACCAAACTTCGCGGTAAATATTTTCCCGCAAAAGGCCAAACAGTAAAACGCAATGGGTTTTCCGTTCAGCCACTAAAGAAGGCTGAAATCAAAAATAGACCTCAGAATTTAAGTTATCAGGCGGAACGCCATGGTCTCCAAGAATATCATACACATCACAGATCATGTCGCTGTTGCCGCATACATAACATAAGGTGTCGGGCGGTACTCTATTTCTCAGCAGATAGTCGGTAACCCTTCCGTGGAAATGTTCGGTTTTTTCGCCTGAGATACAGCGAACCAAGCGAGAAGGTTGATAACTTTCCACATCATAAAGTTCCTCAGACCAGCGCACTCCATGAATCAAGCGATAGTCGATTCCGGGATAACTTTCAACAAAACAGTGCAGGGGAGCGATGCCGGTTCCGGACCCAACAAACAGAAACTGCTTCTTCAAGTCTTTTTCCCTGATGATAAAAGATCCCAGCGGTCCCTCCAGTATGACCGTATCTCCTTTTCTCAATTTCCTGAGCCGGGGAGACATGTCTCCGCCCATTACTTCTTTGATCAGCAATTCCAGAAAATCATCCTGCGATCCCGAGTAAACCGAATACTCCCGCATTTCGAATTCTCCCGGGAATCCGAGTTTGACATATTGTCCCGGAAGAAACTTGAAATCATTGCGTTCCAAACGGAGTGCAAAGACGGTTGGAGATAACACGCGAATCATTTGGACTCGGGCAGTCACTGTTTCAACTACGTTTTTCTTTGGCATTAGTTTTTTTTATTTGTTTCACCTTTTGCTGCTTCCATATTCTTGTGCCAACAGGATGAGATGATAAGAAATCGCTTTTTGGGTGTCAAGGTATTGAATGAAAGGCCTGATCCCCATCTTCCTGGAATCTACCGATTATTAAGGACACGAGCAGATAAATGGACATCGAAAATGATCGTGAGCCTTGATGAAACTGCTGACCGCTGACGGCTTCAAACTTCGTCAGTAAATTCCAACTCTTGAGTCTTTCTTTGAAGGATTTGTCTAATTTTCGTTCAGGCACTAATTAGAAAAAACAACCATTTACATGCAATATAGTTGCATCTATCAACATCGATAACTATTATAAAATTTACTGTTAAGTTTATGTGAACCAATTGGTGAGATCTCCCACTAGTTTGTCGATGCTTCTTCCTGGAACATATGTAACGTATCGAGTTCTGATATCAAGAGATGCAACGAAACGCATGCTACTAATTTGCATTTCACTAATGTTAAGTCTAGACCTGTTAATAGACTTGACTGAAATTTTCAATTGAATGATCAACGAATAAATCCGGCAACAAATGAATCAGCAATCTGAACCATCTCATTACGGCATAGGGGTCGACACAGGCGGAACGTATACTGATGCCGTCTTAGTCGACCTTAATACTTTAGCTGTCGTTCAATCAGCAAAACGTCCGTCTACCCATCACGATTTGAGCATAGGTATTTCCGAAGCCCTGGCAGAGGTGACGAGAGATGTTAATGTCAATGAAATTAAACAGATTGCATTTTCCACAACGCTGGCGACCAATGCCATTGTCGAGGGCAAAGGAGCATCCGTTGGTTTAGTAGTTATAGGACATGTAAAATCATTTGATTTGCCCGTGGTATCGATTCGCTATATCAAGGGTGGTCATAGTTTCACGGGAGAAGAAGTTGATCAGCTTGATATCGAAGCGCTTGTTGATGCGATCAATGAATGGAAAGGTGAGATGGATGCATATGCCATCACCTCTGCGATGAGTTTTAAAAATCCAACTCATGAGCAGGTTGCAGAAGAGGCGATAAAAATGCTTGATTCCAAGCCCACGTTTTGTTCTCATCGAATCAGCTCTAAGCCTGGAATGATGGAAAGGGCAGGAACAGCGGTTTTACATGCCCGCTTAATGCCGGTTATCAGCAGCTTTGTAGACAATTTAAAAACCTTTTCGAAAAAAGACCTGAATGCTGCCAAGCATACAATGATCGGCGGAGATGCCGAGCCCATTAACTTTGATGAAGCTATCATCCGGGCTGCAAATACGGTTGGGAGTGGACCTGCAGCAACCTCCTGGTTTGGTGCCAAGGCAACTGACAAACAAAGTGCACTGGTGGTTGATGTTGGCGGAACGTCAACCGATGTTGCCTTGATTTTAAACGGAGAGCCCTTGCTATCAAGTGATGGAAGCACAATTGGTAATTGGAATACTCATGTTAACGCTGTGGAAATGGAAACCTCGGGCATTGGAGGGGACAGCCTGGTGCAAATAGATAAAGACGGGAGAATTCTGGTTGGACCAGAGCGCGTTCAACCGATAGCTACATCAACAGGAATCCCCAACCCCGAGAGTTGGCTGGGAACAGAAATTCGAAGCAAATGCCTCATGGCCCCGGGCAATGTTTCGGAAAACGAGACAGAAGAAAATGAGATTTTGCAATACCTCCGTAAAAACGGTCCAACATCGCCGGTAGAGCTTGTTGCACAATTATCAATGTCTGAGTTTACACTTGAAAGGAAAACCAGGGAATTGGTTTTTCAGCGACAGGTTTTGGAATCCGGTTTCACTCCTACAGACGCATTACATGCCTTGGGGCAACTTGACCTCGGTGATTCCGGCATAGCAAAAAAAGCTGCGCAAGTGCTGGCAGCAGCATGCAACCAGGATACAAATGATTTTTGTGAAGAGGTATTAAGGCTAGCTCGAATCAAGATTAAAAATGCAGTGTTAAAAACTGTCTTTCGAAAACAGACCGGTAAAAGCCTGGAGAATTTCTTCACATCCGATAGTAACGATCCGTTGTTAAGTGTCAGCTTCTCATTGAATGTACCTATCATCGGAATTGGTGCCGCCGCCAGGCTTCTATTGCCGGAAGTCTCAGAAATGCTCGGAACAGAGGTCATTTTCCCGGAGCACTATGAAGTGGGTAATGCTCTAGGTGCTATCATGATTGCTTCAAAATAAGGAAACCAAAAATGAAACAAATAAATCCCAGGACATCCTATTCATCCAATTGTTTTGATTCGACTTTGGAAGTAGCCAGCGAAAACCATGAAGCTTCTGTTGTTCATGGTTGGCTTTATAGTGACAACCAATGGATTTTGCATGCGTGGTGCGAAATTGGAGAAGAGGTCATTGACCTGACTGAAACACGGGCTCCCATTCCCAAAAATGATTACTACACTGCAATGGGAGTTACTGAAGAAAGATTGAGAAGATATACCCGTCTCGAGTTTTTTACATTATTTACACAAGAGAAGCATTACGGACCGTTTGATAAAGATTTTTTTTACAGGGAAATCTCAAAGAGAGATCCATTGACCCTCTGATAACTATAGTGTTTCGTCTTGTTTTGGAAAACCATGCCCATGCGGCGATTTGATTCGGCATAAACGACAAGACGGAATCAAAGTGGTCTTGTACCAACCCCAGTTTTCAACCGGAAGGGTGAGGTTTTTACCGGGAAGATCGATGGTCAAGCAGCCCTCACCGATCCCTGCCTGAAGACTGGATGACTGATTTGCGCGAAGTCGCAAATTAGTATCAAAGTGCAATAAGTAATTCTGAGGTCTATCTCGGAATGAATCAGAAAAACAGATATTTATAGGAGTAAGCTTATGTCAAGTGATTCAAATTCAAAATGTTGTTGCGGACCGGATAAAAT
>JAKSDL010000091.1 GCA_022360105.1 Pseudomonadota bacterium | reverse complement strand
TTTTTAACTGTGAGTGCGGCAGGTCCCGATTAAGTCCACCGGACCAGAGAATCAGGCATGTTAGGAGATTTGAAGGAATTGGAGTCCATTTGAAGTACCTTTTTAATTTAGGGATTTCTTGGTGTTATGACTGCCATGAACTTTCATTGTGAATACCTGGACCAGGTCCAAGAGATCCCTGTTTCTATGTTTGTCTACCCGGGACCGGAAACAGCTAAGGTTCTGGTTCCTTATTTCCTGTTATTCGGCATCCCATTTGCCTTCATCACGCAGGCGGATGATGATCTTTTCGGCCAATTCTTCCAAAATCAACTTATCCACCTTTCCGTTGCGTGTTAACGGGAATTGCATATCATGTGACCAGAGTTCCACATGCTGCGGACGTTTATAGGATGCAATCAGTTTACAGTGTTCCAGCACCTTTTCCACTGTCAGTTCGGCATCTCGTTTGACTCGAACGAAAGCGAAAATCCCCTCATCAAATACCTTGTGCCTCATCCCAATCACATCGACCATGTCAACACCGTCAAGACCGGCTATGTGTTCTTCCACTTCATTGGGAAAAACGTTATACCCTTTCTGTTTGACCATAAACTTCCTGCGCCCCGATAAATACAGAGCTTTGTAATTTCCCATATCCTTGAAGTGTCCGAGATCGCCGGTATATAAAATTCCCTCTTTGGAGATAGCTTTGGCTGTTTCATCAGGTTGGTTAAAATAACCCAAGAAAACGATCGGCGGATGATAACAGATTTCTCCAATCTCTCCGGTTGGCAGCTCTTTACCGGCACTGCCATCCTCATTCATTGGTTCTCGTACGGTTACCTCGGCTAAATCGGGGAAAGCCCTTCCCACCTGGCCTGCCATCTCCTCGACTGTAATGTTGGGTGGTGTAAAGGTGGCAAACCCCGCGTTTTCCGTCATTCCGATGCCTGTACCAAAACCGGGTGCCATTTGTGCGAGCTTATTTATAAACGGTGTATCACCCGCAGAGCCGGCATAAGCAGCGTAGCGCAAACTGGAAAGGTCATAAGACTCGTAATTTGGATGTGCCCAAAGCAATCGGAATTGTGTTGGAATTTGTCCCAGCAGCGTAATTTTATGTTTTTGGATGGCTTCCAAGGTCGCTTCCACATCGAATATCCGCAACAATATCGCTGTGCCCCCCTGAAACAGGGTTGTCATCAGGAGTTCAGTTACACAACCAACATGACTGGGCGGCAGATTCACCATGGTCACATAACCCAATTTGCCTCCCTCATCTTTTAAGCCCAATCCGCGATCAAGAATCTGGTTTTGTACAATGATGTTTTCATGACAAAGCACAGCAGGTTTTGGTGGTCCTGTGGTACCGGTTGTATATATTATCAAAGCAGCTGTTCGAGTATCGATTTGGGAATAGGCTTTTTCCAGTTCTTTGTTCAGATGATTGATCTCCTCTGAGCTTGCATTTTTGGCTCCATCCATCATTTCCGTGATGCTGATCGCCCCCTGTATGATGTCTCCGGATTCAGGATTCGGCGTGAATTGTACCAGATGCTCAACAAAAGGACAGGATTCGCGAACAGCCTGACCAATCTCCCTGAAATCCGCAACAGCTGTGGCACCCATAAAAAAGAACGCCTTAGGCTCTATTTTATTAACATCCCTGACCACTTCCTCTTTTTTTAACCTCAAATCCAGAGGAGCGATGATGGCACCGATCTTAAAGCAGGCAAACATCAACATTACATGTTCAGGAACCAGTATCAGCTGGGTTGCAACGCGATCCCCTTTTTTAATCCCCATGGACAGCAAGCGACCCGCAACCACATCAATCATGCTCTGCAACGTCTTATAGCTGATTGTTTTGCCATCCTCATGCTGGATCATGGCAGCCTGATCCGGTTTTTTTCCGGTCCAGTAATCAATGTAGGAATTTAACAGCGGCAACTTCTGCATATTACTCATGGTGGCTCTCCTGATAAATAGTTGTGGCGGTTATTGCGTAGAAATCATAACAAACTGGCTTTGAAAATCTTTTCAGGCACGATCGATTTTCCGATTTTGATTGCTTCACGGCTGATCTCTATCTGTCATGACTGATCATTGCTTCACGCTGAAAATAGATCGTTGTTTTTTCTTCAGTCAACAAAAAAAAACAAGGTAAAAGTTATGTAAATTTTTTGGACGGATTGCGGGGTTTTAGTTTAAGGACGTGAGGTTTGGAGTGATTGGAATAAAGGCTTTTTTAGGTTGAAGGTGTTTAGGCTGAAGACTTTTTTTAGGTTAAAGGTGTTTAGGCTGAAGGCTTTTTTTAAGGTTAAAGGTGTTTAGGCTGAAGGCTGAAGGAACCAGCTGGCATGCTCCCCTTCAGTCTTTACCTTTACTTTGCTGGTCTTACCCGTAGTCTTAAACCTTTAAAAGGTGTTTAGGCTGAAGACTTTTTTAGGTTAAAGGTGTTTAGGCTGAAGGCTGAAGGCTGAAGGGGAGTATGCCAGCTGGTTCCTTCAGCCTGAACACCTTTAACCTCTATCTTGCTAACTAAATCTTAAGACTGCCGAACAGCGTACTATAGTCAATACTTTCCAAAGGAATCATCATCCAGGGTTATCATTTTTCGTGGTTTCTTTTCCGGTTCAAGTGGCAATTCCGGTTGGTCCTGCTTGTTTTCCGGTAGTTGAGGAGGCTCCTCAACAGGAGGTTCCAAAACGGGTTGTTCTTCTGCCTGGTACTCCAATGTTTCCTGTTCAGATCGTGGAGTCTTACCTTTAGTCTGCTGCAGGGTAAAACTGCTTATCAATACCTTGAGTTCGGCAGCCTGGTTGTTTAACTCATCAGAGGTAGAAGCTGTTTCTTCCGAAATGGAGGAATTCTGTTGCACCACATTGTTAACCTGGGTAATGGCTCTGTTCATCTCCTCGGCGCTGGATCGTTGTTCCAGTGAAGCGGCCGCGATTTCAACGACAAGGTCATTTACCTTTGTGATGCTGCCGCTGATTTCATCAAGAATTTCCGCTGTTTTTGCAGCGTTGTCCACACCGTATTCAACTTCCTTCATTGAGTTTTCAATCAGCATCGTTGTGTCTCTTGCAGCTTCAGCACTTCTTCCTGCAAGATTTCTAACCTCTTCTGCCACCACAGCGAATCCTTTACCGTACTTTCCGGCACGTGCAGCTTCAACTGCCGCGTTTAAGGCCAGCAAATTGGTTTGGAAAGCGATTTCGTCAATCACTTTGATAATTTTAGAAATGTTGTTGCTGGCCTCATTAATCTTATCCATGGAACCAAGCATTTCCTTCATCTGCGTGTTACCCTTTTCCGTAGTATCCAGGGCTTGTTTGGATAGCTGTGTCGCCTGATCTGCATTATCACTGTTGGTTTTTGCCCGATTTCCGATTTCAGCCATTGTCGAGCCAATTTCTTCAAGACTAGCCGCCTGCTCGGTCGTTCCTGTCGCTAAAGCCTGGGCAGATCCGGCAAGTTGACCGGCACCTTCTGTTACCTGGTCAGAGACAAGCAATACCTGGTAAATGGTATCACTAAGCATCGCAATGGATTCATTGATACTATCACCAATCAGCACCAACTCACCGGTCAACTGATTATCATCCATCTGATTTGTAAAATCGCCCTGCGACACTGTTTTCATGGTTTGCTGAATTGAATGGATCGCAGCTTGAAGGGAAGAGGCCATGTTTAATAAAACCGCCAGAATTCCAGTCGGGGTTTTTTCCGTGTGTTCAATATTGAATTCCCCGGCGGCAACACTTTCCGCTATAGTTGCTATTTTACCCGGTTCACCACCGATCTGTTTCATGATACTTCTGGAAAACAGAAATCCCAGCAACAAGGTAAGACACACCAGGACCGCGGAAATGGCGAGCACAACCACGGACATGAAAATACCTTTGGTCTTGGAAGCTTCTACCTCTGCATCGGAGCGAGCTACTTCCAAATCGCTGATCGTCTCGATAGCTGTTCTCATGGCTTCGAAGTTTGTTTTAATCAGCGGCAGGACAGAGTTTTTTGAATTGTTTTCATTGTAAGCACTGATGATGAGTGCAAATACTTCCCGACTAACGGTTTTCCAATTGTTGAAATTATCGTCAAATGTCTGTTGGGTTTGGACAAGTCTCTTTGCCCCATATAGAGTTACGGCCTGGGAGAACAATTTGGGAACATTTTCGATACTTTTTTGATTGAATTCATCCAATTCCTTCACTTTTTCAAAATTCTTCTCACCAATGGCCAGCCTTTGCGCGACATAGGCTTGGTAAGCCTCCCTATCGCTTCTTAAGGCTGCAAGCAAAGCTTTTTCCAGGGCAATTCTTCTTCGAGTAGAAAGTCTTTTGCCTAAATCCCTTTCAATTCTTTTTGCCAGCAAGTCGATCGATTTTCTGGTTTTCAGGAAATCTTTTTCCGAATCCAGCGACGTTTCATTGGCTTTCTTATTCAGAACAGCCGAACTGGAGAGTTTCCCGAAAATAAAGTAGTTGTAGGTGGTCCATTTTTGGTAGGCTTCTTCAAATTTTTTATGATGACTCTCCATTTCTTCAGTAAAATTTGATGCTGCCTCTGAAACCTTTTCTTTAATCAGTCCGGACTTTGTTTTATAAACCTCCAATTCCTTTTTAATGTATTCGGGATCATCACTTTGGTAGGCATTGAGAGTTGCCAGGTGAGCCTGATAAACCTCTCTGTCGCCGTTTTGTATTGAGAGCAAATCCTTCTGCAATTCATTAATATGCTCCATTGATCCGATCGTTTGCACATAAAGATTCGATTCAAGCAGAAAGATGGCGATCATGCCCAAAATAGGAATTGTTGAAATAAGGAATAATTTGGCTTTTAGTTTCATGACTTTCCTTAGGATTTCTGGTTAATCCATTTCTTATTTTTTTTTTATAGATACTAGCGGTGGTTCCATGGTCTGTTCATTCGAGCGAGATAATCCGCTTGGCCTTGCAAACTAAGCTCCAAAATCAAAAACTAAGCAGACGATAAATGCTTACTTTACAACGTTTTAGTCCACCAAACAATTGTTGAGCCCAAAAATACGGGCATTTTAAGCAGATGAACCTGCTTAAAACCAAATGCCGAATTTTAAGATTGTTTCTTAAGTCATTTCATCGGAAGAGAGTTACATGTG
>JAKSDL010000883.1 GCA_022360105.1 Pseudomonadota bacterium | reverse complement strand
CTGTTTTAAGTTCAGATATTATCTGCCCTTATAAACTATTTTTAGAATTGGGTAAACCGGAATTCTGAACCGAACCAGCTGAAAGTTGGCAGGTAGGATTGATGCAGGGAGCAGGTTCTATCGGAAAATTGAAAACCATGCTTTTGAGCAAGCTACTATTCAAAGGCTTTACCGGTATTCTATTTCTATTTCTTAATCTTAATCTTAATCTTGATCTTGATCTCAATCCATCATTTGATTAGATATTCAAAACCCTGGAGATCTGGTTTTTAAAACGGATTACCAGGGAGGCATGTATTACGTTACCATCACGTTTTAACCATACCAAGTCTTTAAAAAGATTAAGATGACGATTAAGAGCAAGATCCTGATTCATTATCTTAACCCCTTCCAGGGGTGGTCAAAACCGGCCTCCATGAGGTCGGTTATTTTTCTTGCGGACAAACAAATAATTGAAGACGGGCATAGGGCTTTGTACACCCGTCTTCAACCAGGTATTTTTGACTAAACGTGCGGTCCGGCGGAGGATAACTTGTTGTATTCGTTGTAGAGGTATTTCGTGGCAATAATATCACCTGTTTCAGGACCATCTTTTGCGTATTTTTCGAAATTCTCTATAAACTGGCCGGCCAGCTCTTTTCTGGCTGCCTCAAATGCATCCTGGTCTTCCCAGGTGTTTTGAGGAATCAGTATTCTTGAGTCAACTCCGGTCAATTGTTTTGGTACGTCGATGCCAAAAACGGGATCTTTTACAAAAACGCTGTTATTCACGGAACCATCAAGAATAGCATCCACAATTCTGCGGGTTTCCGTCAGCGGAATGCGTTGTCCGGTTCCAATGGAGCCACCGGTCCAACCTGTGCTCACCAGAAATGAAGTTGTCCCGTGACGCTCAATCTTTTGGGCCAGTAATTCAGCATAAATATTGGGCCGTAGTGTCATAAACGAGCCACCAAAACAAAACGAAAAGTCAGCCCTCAGTTTCATTTCGCCACCGGCGTTAACCTGCTGGCTGGAATAACCTGACAGAAAATAATAAACGGCCTGATCCGGAGTTAGTCTGGCTACTGGCGGGAGTACGCCATACAAATCGTTAGCCAGGATAATAATTGTATCCGGATGACCGCCTTTTCCGGGAATCACAGGGTTATGAATGTAGTTTTGCTGATAAGCGACCCGGGTGTTTTCTGTTCGAGAGCTATCCTGGTATTCCGCTTCCCGCTTATCATTCATTATCACATTTTCCATTACAGCACCAAAACGCACTGCTCTATAAATATCAGGCTCCAGTTCCCTGTCCAGATTCAGGCATTTGGCGTAACATCCGTTTTCCAGGTTAAATACACCATCGTCTGTCCAGGCATGAGCGGCATCACCAATTAGTCTTCGATGCCAACTTCGTTTATTCGGGTCGTTGGATAAGGTGGTTTTTCCTGATCCTTCGCATCCGATAAAAAGAGCGACATCATTTTCTTTGCCAATGTTCGCTGCGCTGCTTAAGGTTAAAATACCTTGCAATGGCAACAGGAAGTTCATAATTGAAAGGATGACTTTCTTCATTTCATCGCTGTTTTCCGTGCCACCGATCAGAATCATCTTGGTTTCCAGATTCACCAAAACAAATGATTTGTCTGAAAGACCCATTTTTTCAAACTCATTTTCTTCGTATCCGCAAGCGTTTAAAATGGTATATTCCGGTTGGAATTTTTCTAATTCCTCATCAGTTGGTGCGAAATAGAGGTTGTGGAAAAAATGGGCATGCCATGCTTTTTTGGAAACCATACGAATGGAAATTCGATTGCTTTCCTGTCCGCAGAAAACATCATTGATATACAATTTGTCGTTTGAAAGATGTGTAAGTACGCGAGCTTGCATGCGATCAAACACTTCAGCAGTAATTTTTTTGTTTCCGGATCCCCACCACATATCTTCAGTGGTTGATGCTTCGTCCACAAAATACTTAATTTCCGGCCTTCTTTCGGGGTACTTCTCAATATTGACGACAACTGCTCCTGCAGGACCGAATTTGGCTTCATTGTTTTGATACTCGTGCTCAACCAACTCCTGAATGGTGAGGTTTCTATAAACTTTACCAAATCCAGAAAATTCCAAGTGTTCCAATCCGTACGTTTGTTCAGCCATTTTTTGACTCCTAAAAATTTAGATTGCTAATCGGTTCACTTCAGTCTTTTAAAAACCAAAACGGTTATGTTGTTTGCCTTAATTCGTTTCCTGACCCTTCTTGAAAAGGAATTAGAGCACAACGCCCGGTCAAAACGAATCTGGAATCTCCGCCCTACCTGAAACAAAGTCATTAGATCAGTATTAATTGGCGACTTCCGGCATTTCCTTTATCTTTTTATAAATCAAGATAAAAATACATTTCCATTATATGAAATTCAAAAGGTCATGTAAATTTTTTTTTAATATTAGCAAACTATCCTTGTTAGCCTTTGTCAGCTATTGAATGGTGAAAAAATGGCAGGAAGGTATTGTGTTATTCTTCAAAAAAATGCCGGAAAAAAATAAAAAACCAGGCAGAGATTCGTTTGTTTGGGAGGGGCTGTGCAGGATAAAATTTGATGAAGGGGAACGTCGGAAAGCCTGTTACTCGGACGTAAAGGGAATTTAAGCCAATTTCAGAAGTTTTTCAGTCATCTCAATCACAATATGAATGATTTTGATATGAACTTCCTGAATCCTGTCACTGGTTTCAGCGGGAACGATTATGGGGAGGTCGACCAATTCTTTTAATTTGCCGCCATTCTTTCCTAGTAGGCTGACAGTTGTCATACCTTTCTCTTTTGCACTATTAACAGCGTTAATAACGTTGGGTGAATTACCTGATGTCGAAATACCTAGTAATACATCGCCTTTAACACCAACTCCTTCAACATAGCGAGAAAAGATGGCGTCGAATCCGTAGTCGTTGCCGGTACAAGTTATGTGCGAAGCGTCGGCGATTGCTACTGCCGGGAGAGATCTTCTATTGTTTCTAAAACGGCCGGTCAGCTCTTCGGCGAAATGCATGGCATCACACATGCTTCCTCCATTGCCGCATGTTAAAACTTTATTCCCGTTTTCCAAGGTATCAGCGACGAGTTGGGCAAAGCGATCGACAGCTTCCAGGTTGCCTTCCCCTGCAACAAAAAGATCCAATACCGAGCGAGCAGTTTCAAAAGATGCCTTGATTTCAGGCATGGAGCTTTTTTCCATACCTATTCCGGTTTGATTTCGATCTCTGTGGATTTTTTGGCAGGTAAAACCATCATGAGGGCACCAACTCCAAGCAACGCACCGCCCGTAACCATGGCTGCTGTTAAGAAATATCCACCAGGTCCTTTGAATAAAACATAAAGAAGGATACCCAAAGCCAGACTTACAATCCCGTCCTTGTAACTTTTTTTGAGGAGAATTCGGTATAACCCATAAGCACCCAGTGCTACGGGTGCCAACCAACCTATTATCTTTGACAGAAACATGGTGACGCCACCGGCGACAACCAGCTCTGCTCCTCGAATTCTTCTGCTTTTTCCTTTACTCAAAAAACCCATGAATTTTCCTTTTTTTTAGTTAAGCGCGTGCTATTGAATACCAATAGCATGACGAACTTTTTGCAGCAATGGTCCTGCAATCTGCCTTGCTTTTTCTGCGCCCTCTTCTAAAATCCAGTCGATTTGCTCCCGATTGGCCATCAATGATTCATATTTATCTCGACCTTCAGAAACAAAAGCGTTAACAAGCTCAAACAATTCCTTTTTCATATCCCCATATCCTGCGCCTCCGGATACATACTGTTCTCGTTTGGCTACTACAGCTTCGGGAGAGGCAAAATAGGTGTACAGGGCAAAAAGGTTACATGAATCCGGATCTTTTGGTTCCTCGACGCCCTTGGAATCGGTCACAATCTGACTGATCGACTTCTGTAGATCCTTTTGTGATACAAAGAGAGGAATCACGTTGTCATAACTCTTGCTCATTTTTCTGCCGTCCAGACCGGGAACGGTTTTGACGCTATCATCAATCAAAGCATCCGGAACAGTCAGAATTTCACCATAAACCTGGTTAAAGGCCTGGGCAATATCCCGGGTAATTTCCAAATGCTGCTTTTGGTCTTGTCCGACAGGTACAACATTCGTACTGAAGGCCAGAATGTCTGCAGCCATTAAAATTGGGTAGTAATAAAGCCCGCAATGGATTCCGTCATCAAGGTCCTTTCCCTTTTCCTTGTTTTTTTCAATGGAATCCTTATAGGAATGGGCCCTGTTTAGCAATCCCTTAGGAGCCATGCAAGCCAAAATCCAGCTCAACTCGAATACTTCCGGGATATCGGATTGCCTGTAAAAAATAACTTCATCCGGGTTCAGACCTGCTGCCAGCCAAGTTGCAGCAATGTCGTATATCTGCTCTTTGAGCAGCTTTTTATCTCGTACCGTGGTGATAGCATGATAATCAGCGATGAAATATCGGGCTTCATGATCGTTTGTCAATTCCAAAGCTGGTTTGATAGCTCCCAGGTAGTTTCCTATGTGAGGACTTCCGGATGGCTTTATCCCGGTTAGGGCAATTTTTTGAACAGTCATGGTGCGTTTAACTCTTTAAAATTTATAGTTTATCCAATTACTCCGGTCACAAGCCTTTGAGTAACTCTCAGGCAAGAAAAAACAAAACAAAATTTGATATGATGTAACCGGACCTCACTTTACTGGACGATTATTATCATCAATAACATTTCATTACATTGATATGTGTTTTGTTTTTCAATATTTTTACCATCGTAAAATGTCGATTCCAAAGGGTTTAAGCGACTGATTTATTACCTAATCCACCTCCCTGATGATTTGTTCCTGTAAAATGATATGTTTCTTCTTAATTGAATTGTTGCAATTCCAAAATATTGACTGTGTTCAAGTTGATTTTGAATCCACAGGAATTTTTAATGCGAAATAGAAAGATAGAGTTACGACCTGGAACAATCACTTTACGGAATAGGGAACAACCCATAAAATTCAGCTGATATTAAAACATTTCAGATTTTAGCTTGATGATTTCCTATAATGTTCGGCTGCGCCGGGCTTTATGTTTTTGAAATATGTATCTGGCTTTTGTTTTTAGACAAAAAAGCCATGATTGTTGAAACTTTTATTATCTATGACAAACAGACCACAAAAACTGCAAGGAACAGACGGTATTCGCGGAAGAATCACGACCAATCAGAGCCTTAAAAAGGAACACCCGCTTGATTTCTATTTTAAATCGAATCTGTTAACTCCGGCGTTTTTTGAACGGTACGCCTATGCGTTTGGGTGCCTTCTTCTTCAATCAGATCTGGCGACAGCAAACAATTCGGTAATTATTGGCTGGGATCCCAGGGATAAAGAAGGAAAGTTTAACCAGGCGGCGATAGCTGGAATAAGAAAATCAGGACTGAATGCCATCGTGGTAGGAACATTGCCGACTCCTGCAATTCCATTATATATGATTGAATCAGAAGCCTGTGGTTGTATTGTGTTAACAGCGTCTCACAACCCTTCAGATCAAAATGGAATCAAACTGTTTTGTGGTCACACGGCTCTTAAATTCTTGCCTCCTGATGATATTAAGCTCACGGAAAAGATCTACCAGCAGTCTTCGATAAGCATGGAATCATTGGATAAGAGGGGAGAAATTCAATACAGGGAGGCAGAAGCCAAAGAATATTTTGTACGATATTGCCTGGATGCCCGAAATTCCTGGATAGATAATGACGATTTTAGGGATATTGTCCTGGTTTTGGACGCTTCCAACGGGGCTGTGGCTGAAGTTGTCAAGGAGATTTTCTCTGATCTGCCTTTTCAAGAGGTCGTATTTACCAATATGCAAGGTAATATCAATGAAAACAGTGGAGTGGCAGACATTGAGGGACTGGAAACAATAACCAGGGAAAGCGTTATGAATCCGGGTGGTAGATTTTCTAAATACCAAACCCTGGTAACAATGTTTGAGAAAGCAACTGCTATTAAGGATGAGGAATCAAAGTCAAGCAAAGTAGTAGCATTCGTGTTTGACGGCGACGGTGATCGTTGCTTCAGGCTGGATTATCTACCGGAATCGGACTCTTTGCGGGTATCCTCAGGAGATCTATTGGGAGTTCATCAGGCAACCTACTTGAAAAAACAGATCAGTCTTGGCAACTCTCTATTTATAAATACCGTTGAAAGCGATCTCAACACTGCCATTGCAGCACGAAACCTAGGGTTTAATCCTATTTTAACGGGAGTCGGGGATAAATGGATATTGTCCCGGGCTGTCTTGGATTTAATTGAATCGCGTTTACCCCAGCAAGACAGGATCAAGAAACAGTTTATAGAGATTTCAGAAAGAAATAGTGGGGTTTCTGCATTGGAACTATCGCGTTTTTGGAAATCGCTTAATGAAGATAACCTGGCAGCAAACACAGAAAATTCATTGTTTCAAATCGGAATCGAAGAATCGGGTCATTGCATAACCCCAGGTTATATTGACAAAAAAAATCAAGCAGTAACCGTTTTTTCCGGCAATGGAATCAAAACCGCACTCAACTCGTTAAAAGCATTAAGTGGTATTGTTTCCGATGAACAGTGGTATCGCACAATAGAAGAACCCTTTGAATCGGGAGTGGGCAAGACTTTTTATACATACTATGTGAATAAACAGAGATTGAATCCCGGAAGTGAATTTAGGAATAAACTACAATCTTTGATTCAGCAAAGCTTTTACGATTATTTTTCCCGGGATTATGAAATGGAGATAGTAGAATTTGCCGAAGAAAGGGAAATGCTTTATTGCAGTATCCTGGAGAACAATAAGCAGTGTGGTGCTGTTTTTACCAGAAATTCAGGCACCGAAGATAAATCTGCCCTGTATTTAAGAGGTGAAATGCGATTATCACAATCGTTGGAGGAATTGGGAGAAACGCTTCATTTATATATGCTAAATGGTATGAAGGATCGTACAAATGGTTTTGCTAAGTTTGAAATCAATACGCTCAACGCATTGGAAGATGGTGCAGGCTTAGATAAAGTTGTCTCCGATTTTCCTGATCTACCCCATGAAAGAATACTCAAAGAAATGGAGTTGAAGGAAGGTTTGATCGAGTCAGTTAATGGTGTTCGAGTTTTAACGGAAAAAGGAAAACGGTTTCTTAAAACCTGTGTATGAAAACAGCGACCAAGTCCCTTTCTTTGCAGTCCTACGCATTCCAATTAAGAAAACTTCTGATTAGCAAATGCGATGTTGATGAACTATTGACCCAGCATAAATACCACCAGCAATTCCTTGCGGAATACGCATCCAGGCTGGACCCCGTCAGGCTGTCATTTGCCGATCGATTTGCCTGGAAGTTTTTAAGAGAAATAAACATTCTCAGTCCAAAATTTATTGAAAACAAAGAAGGGAGCAAGCAGGTGGGGATATACAGCATGGGTGTGTACCAGGATCTCACCAAAATCGTACACCAAGTTCAATCGATCTGGTTTCCGGAGATGAAGGATCTGCCAAATGTTGTCTGGTTGAAACATTTTTCAACCCGCAAACTGGCACACTACGCTAAAAACAAAGACGAGATTGCATTTTCACTTATTTTCGATTCAGCCGAGACTCCACCGGAAATACTGAATTATCTGGCTTATCATGAATTACTACACCGTCAGGTTGGCTCCAAAGTGGTTAATGGCAGACGCTATCATCATACTGGAGAATTTAAAACCAAAGAGCAATTATTCCCAAACTGGCGAGACATAGAAGACCAAATTGGGAAGTACATTTCTAATACATTTTAGATTTTAGATTGATGATTTTAGATTTTCTGTATTGAGATGGCTCCGCCATCGGCTTTTATGTTTTTGACACGTCAGTAAAGACCAAGGCTTAGGGCAAAAGAGAACTTTAGTTTTAAGTAATTACAATCATTAAAGTAGATAATACATACGAGATTTCCAGGTACTAAAGAGGTAATCCTTATAAGAATGAGTTAGCAGTGAAATGAAGTTAAAATTTAGGTATCTTATTTCTAAAATATAAAGCCCGGCGCAGCCGAACGATATAGAAAATCATAAATCTAAAATATAAAATCTAAAATGCTATTATCCATAGAGACTTCCTGTGACGATTCTGCAGTGGCGCTGCTGGATATGGAAGGGAATGTCATTACCAGTCAGATCTCAAGTCAGACAGCCCTGCACGAGAGGTATGGCGGCATAGTTCCTGAAATAGCCAGCCGTAAGCATCTAACAACCTTGCCTTTGCTATTGCGTCATGTATTTCAGGAATCGTCAGTCAAACTTACCGATTTGCAGGGAATAGCCGTTACTTATGCACCAGGTTTGATAGGATCATTGCTGGTTGGGGTCAGTTATGCCAAAACACTGGCTTGGATTGCAAAGGCACCACTAATTCCTGTCGATCATCTCGAAGGACATTTGCTGGCTCCTTTTCTGGATCATAAAAAACTGAGGTTTCCCTACCTGGGATTGATCGCTTCCGGAGGACATACCCATTTGGTTGTGGCAAACGGTCTTGGGGACTATACATTGTTGGGAAAAACCATGGATGATGCTGCCGGTGAAGCTTACGACAAGGTCGCCAAAATGCTGGGGTTTCAATATCCCGGGGGACCGATCATCGAGCAGTTAGCTGCTGGATGTTCCAACCCATCGATTGAATTTCCTGTTCCCTTGAAAGGAAAGAAAAACCTGGATTTTAGCTTTTCTGGCCTGAAAACAGCTGTGCGAAATGAAGCATTAGCCAGAAATCTATATGTGGAAAAAAGAAGATTAATCTCTTATGAAGAGTTTTCAAACCGCCCCGAGTCGATCGAAAAAGCAATGGTCTGTGATATTGCCGCCAGTTTTCAATTGACGGTGGAAAAGACGATTAGTGGGAGAATCGAAAAAGCTTTGAAGAAAACCGATCTAAAGCAATTTGTCCTCACTGGTGGTGTGGCAGCTAACCAGGGGATAAGAAAAAGCCTGGTTAAGCTTGCACAAAAAAAGAAGAAACAGTTTTTTTATCCTGAGTTAGAGCATTGCACCGACAACGCTGCTATGATTGGATATACGGCTCTGCAGTATCTAAAGGCCGGTCATATTGAAAATAACGGCCTGTTGCGCCTCAATGCTTCTTCTAAGAGTCCAATTGGTTTAATGACCGTGCAAAATTCCGAATGACTTTAAAGTAACCTGTTAAAAATATTACATTTATTTGCTTCGCTGGAAAAGCAACCGGTGTTTGCTTTGGAAGATTGAAAAACCAAAAAAAAGGTAATTTCATTTTAAAAAACAAAGCCTTTGTCGGCCAGCTTTGGAAAGAATAATGCATTGACATAAACCTCTTATCAAAAGATAATTTTAAACTTGAACGAGGATAAACCGTAAAGCTACGGCATTCCTCACTTCTTGGTAACCAAAGAAAATCTTGATATGGAACAAACGCCAAACAAACCTTCCAAGCAAACCATCATCATGTGGGCGATTCCCATTGTTATTTTAATCGTCCTGATCATTCTTTTAATCAGCCAACTTATGGGTGGCGGTGATAGTGGTATTGAACCTGTAGAACCCGACCAGGTAACCATCGAGCCGACGGAGAGGGAAGATGAAGGCGTCGTCATAGAAATTCCCACAGAAGAAGTGGAACAACCAAAACCTGCTGAAGAGGTTTTTGGTTACACACCCTCGGAAGATGATCAACCCCAGATTCTTGCTCAAGACTCTGAATTTGCTGATGAACAGGAAAAATCGTTTATTATGGAAGAGGGTGACTCACTCTGGAAAATTGCTCAAAGGCCGGATGTATTGGGTGATCCCCGAAAATGGCAAACAATCCTGATTCAGAACCGGGAAAAGATTAATTATACCATCTTTTCAGAGGAGACCGGACAGTGGAAGGTGATGGTGGATGCCGGGAAACGGTTGGTATTTCGACCAAAAGAGACTGATAAAAACAAAACCAGTTTTGATCGCACCAGGAAAAAGCGTTATGCGGTCCAGCTGATGTCACTGGATACTGATCAACTCGAATTGGCTGTTGACATCGTCAAATTCCTGATAACCGATGGTTACCATGCTTACCTTTATCGCACACGCGACAAAATAAAACCGCCAAGTGCATCAAAAGCGCAGTATTTTTACAGAATTCGGGTTGGATTTTTTGAGACCGGGCAGGAAGCTTTAAACACTGGTGAAGAGATTGCGGTTCGCTACGAAGACAAGAATATTTTTCCCATGGACTATTGGGCGGTATTGCCCAGCTACAGTGAACTGAATGGTGAATTGATTGACTTTGGTATTCAACGCAACAAACCATTTATCATTCAGTTAGGTCAGAAAAGCAGCCGGCAGGATGCCATTCAGGATTTAAAAGATATTGCTTCTATTGTTGATTTTTCCTATATCTCCCAGAAATATAACCCCGAAGGTGGATTTCTTTATCGTATTCGAGTCGGATTCTTTGAAACCGAAAAAGAAGCAAACAGAGCCCTATCCAGAATTCAGGGTGCTACAGGCAACAGACATTATAACGCCAGAATTCTTGAAATCAGACACGTCATGGAAACGGCACCTGGCCAGAAAACCGGTCAGCCATCCATCAAAAAACTCCGCTAAAAATCCCTTTAGCCGACATAGCTCATCTGGTAGAGCAGCACATTCGTAACGTGCAGGTGACCGGTTCGATCCCGGTTGTCGGCTCCATTTTATGGCTATCAATCCATCATCAATTTTTTCCACCTTCATATTTTCACGTAATATAGTTCCATCGGCAGCAGAATAGAAATTCGAGGTTTCATGTTTCATGAAGATTGACCTCTCTTTAAATTCCGAACGCTCATTTAGATATCCATTCTTTGCTCCATCCAAACTAAATTCATTTAACTCCTTCCTATCTCTCCGGGAGAGCTTTCAGTGCAAAACTATGCTTGAGCCGCCTGTCAAATTGTCTCCTTGAATCGGCGGCAGTGGGACTTGATCAAGGAGAGAAAACAGGCGGCCTGGTCTTCAATCAATAAATTTCTGTAACCAACCCCGGACAGTTTTTTTGTTGTTAGTTAACGACACAAATGTTGGTATTAATGCGTAGTATATTGATTATTGCTGTTTGTTGCAAAAAGCTGATAGTCTTTGCAGACGTTTGTGGCAATTTCGCTATGTGACCAACAGTATATAAACTAGTATAGCAAAATTTGTTGTAATATTTGCCAAGATATTTATCAATGTCAACAAAAAAAAGTCAAAAAAGTTTAACTATCCAGCAAAAAATTCTAAAAATGAGGAAAGAGCTTGGTCTTTCTTGCCCTCAGATTGCGAGACTGACCGGTTATTCCCTGACGGGTGTTCAAAACTATGAAAAATTTAGAGATCCACCGTTTAAATTCCTTCAATATTTTGTACTTGAACAGGGCGTCAGACCACAGTTTTTTCTTGAACCGACAGACAATATAGTCCTAAAGGAAGATGAGCAACCCAATCAGGAGATCGCCCAGGTCGTGCAGGATGTTGCTGCAGAGGTGGAGTATCTAAAATCCGAAATGGCTGAATTTAAGGAGTGGAAAAAGAAGCAGGAAAAAAGTTGATTATCTTCGAAACCATGAAGGACATTTTTGTACTTTTAGTGATTCTTTTCGGTTTGCCAATAACAGCCCAGTCTAAGGAGTTAGCAATGACCTGCAATATGCAGGGTGGAAGCAGGGTGTTCATTGTTATCTTTCCCGAAACTTTTGAGTCTGAATTGGTTTACAAAAAAACCGTGATTAATGGTCTTTTAACGGTGGAAGACAATTTTTTTAACTTTGTTTATCCACCAGCCTCAAGCCGCTATGAAATTCGAATTTCGGTCAACCGCCGCACAGGAGCTCTAATGTGGGAGCATGGAACCCCGCCTTTCGGAGCTTTTAATCGCCGTAACGTTCATAGAAAAGGACATTGTGACATAAGACTTTGATGCAGCAATTGTTCAGTTTACGAGACGATTGAATGTGATTTTGTGTTTAACTTTTTAAGTGATTGAGGAATGGAGTTGACACTGAATTGTGAGACTGATTTCAGTGCTAAAGATCCTCTAAAAAAGGAATGTCACATAAGGAAGCGATCATGCTTCCCATTTTTTCCAGCCTTTTGGTTTCTCTTTCTTCCGTTACCTCAACGTCTATTCCCCTTTCATCCGTTGTTTGAAGGTATAAACGTGAGATAATTTTTGTTCGGAATCCCCATATTGCCTTGCCATTAAACAGACTTTGATCTGCCTGCGTGCCTCCTTTTGTGAAAGAGGACATGTGCACTCCCGTTAACTGATCAAAAGGAATGACTTTCTTCCTGAATAAAAACAATAATCCGTGTTTTCGTTCGATTTTTCCAGATGATGGATTAAATGACCACTTATCCTGGTATGACCCAAAAATAAAAAAGAGGAGGATAAAGATAAAGGGGCTCAAATTTGATCCCGGTTGATCATCGATTAACAGGTTTCCAGCGATAATTATGGCAATTGAATAAAAAATAACCCTGAAGCTGTAATTTAAGCTTAGGATCAAAGTCCCGTCACTCTTCATTCTTGGGATTAGTTTCAGTTTCATTTTGCTATGTTTAGAAATTGTCTGTTTTCCGGTTTTTAAGCACCCTCGCGAGCATTTGATATTACTGTCAATAATGTCCCTTGTATACCCGGTATTTGCACTTTATCTTACCTATCCATAGAACTCTGTTGGTACTTACAACCAACTTTTATCGTAATTCGCCGCTGGCAACTTTTCTTTTCATTTTTGCTCAGTCGATTAAAATATAGCTGGTGCCGCACAAAAATTGACATTCACCCCAAACAAAAACAGGAGAAGAGATGAACCAGGCAGATCAGTATTTCTTAATACGACAACCAAAGAGAACTTTATTTATAGTATTTCTACTATTTACTTTCTTTTTTGCATTTGCTGCATATGGACAAGCCATTTTAGAAGGAGATCGCAGTGTCCCGGTGGAAGCCAAAAACGGTATGGTAGTGACCAGTCACACTCTTGCTACCAAAGAGGCGCTGAAAGTATTAAAAGATGGAGGCAATGCTGTTGACGCCGCTGTTACAGCCGCGTTCGCGCTTGCTGTTACTCAACCCCGGTCCGGAAACATCGGTGGTGGCGGTTTTATGCTCATCTCTTCGGAAAAAACAAATGAAGTGGTAGCGATCGACTATCGGGAAAAGGCTCCCTCAGCAGCTACAAGAGATATGTATCTGGACAAAAACGGAAATGTTGATAAAAACCTGAGTCGCTATTCGCATCTTTCATCGGGTGTGCCGGGAACCGTCGCCGGTTTGGCCCTGGCTTTGGATAAGTATGGGACGATATCCCTGCAAAAAGCTCTGGCTCCGGCCATCAAATTGGCAGAAAAAGGATTTGTTGTTACCCCTCGCTTTAGCAAAGGCATTAAATCGAGGGAAAAACATCTAAAAAAATGGACATCCAGTCGGAAAATATTTTTTAAACCAAATGGTAAGTATTACGAACCAGGCGATCGATTTGTTCAAAAAGATCTGGCCAATACTTTGAAACGGATTTCCAAACAAGGAATAGCCGGATTTTATAAAGGAAAAACGGCAGAATTGATCGTTGCTGAAATGAAGAAGCATGGTGGATTGATCACTAAGCAAGACTTGGCTGACTATAAGCCTGCGATAAGAAAACCTGTGCTCGGTACTTACCGTGGTCATGATATCTACTCCATGACAACCCCCAGCTCCGGAGGCATTCATATCATCCAGATTCTTAATATCCTGGAAGGATTTCCCATTGGTTCCCTGGGATTAAATTCCGCCCAGACAATTCACTATATGGCTGAAGCCATGACCAGGGCATATGCTGATAGGTCAAAATTCCTCGGGGATAGCGATTTTGTAAAAGTGCCTGTCCCCGGTTTGACTTCAAAAAAGTACGCAACAAGTCTTCGAAAAAAGATCAACCCGAAAAAAGCCAGCAACAGCAAGAATATTTTACCGGGAAAACCGCCCGGGTATGAAAGCAATGAAACAACCCATTTCTCAGTTGTTGATAACAAAGGCATTGCTGTCTCCAATACCTATACAATCAATTTTAGCTATGGGTCTCGAATTGTTGTGGAGGGTGCAGGATTTTTATTAAATAACGAAATGGATGATTTCAGCGCCAAGCCTGGGGTTCCCAATGCCTATGGATTACTGGGAGGGGAAGCGAATAAAATTGAGCCCAATAAGAGAATGTTAAGCTCCATGTCTCCCACTATAGTCAAGAAAAATGGAAAAAACTTTCTTGTGACTGGCAGTCCTGGAGGCGCAAGGATTATTACAACGACCCTTCAAGTTATCATGAATGTAATCGACCACAATTTGAATATACAGGCTGCTGTGAATGCACCAAGGATTCATCATCAATGGTTGCCGGATGAAATCCGAATCGAGCAGGGAATCAGCCCTGATACAATTCGATTGTTGGAAGGCATGGGACATAAAGTTGTGAAGAAAAGTGCCATGGGTGCCATACAAAGCATCATGATAGCACCGGATGGTACTTTTTATGGCGGAGCTGATCCCAGAAGGAGCACATCCGCGGCAATGGGATATTAACAGTTATAAATTACTACTTTGCATGGTTGTCGTATCGGTTTTGGGACAGTGGTTAATTCAGTGAGGAGAGTGGTAGTCGGATGATAAAGCTGGTTCCGCTTCCAGGTACCGATTGAGTGGGCGGAAAGCAGTAAAAAAATAGAGATTGAAATAAACCTATTGTTTTGTCCGGAGAATGGAACAGGTGGATACTCCCCGAAAAAGCATCGGGGAGTAAACGGCTACATGAAGGATTGAACCAGAAACTTCTTTATGTCTTCTGATTCACGCATCGGCTTTCCGTCGACAAAAAGCGTTGGCACTTGTGTGTCTCCACATTCAATAACCAATTCTCTTTCGAATTCAACATTCTCTCTGATATTCTTGAATTCGATTTTATCCTGAATCTTCAGATTTTGAATGGTGTTCAGAACACTTTTGGAAAACCCGCATTCGTTATAGAAATACAGAACTAGCTTCATGTGCTACCTTCATTTACTTTTTTAGCTTCGGCCAATAACTCCTCAGCCTTTCGCAGTCCGCTAATACCAACCGATTGTGCATAACGCACAACCCCCTGTTTGTCTATAATAACGGTTGCTCGATCAGTAATACCCTTATCACTGAGAAAAAGACCGTACTTATCGGCCATGGCGCCTTTAGGATGAAAATCCGCCAGCAAGGGATAAGATATTCCGCCAATGGATGTTGCCCAATTTTCATGACAATATTTGCTGTCAACACTAATACTCAAAACTTGAGTATCTTCTGCCTTGAAGGCATCGATATTCTTTTCGATGTCAGGCATTTCCGTGCTTCAATTAGGTGTAAAATCAAGAGGATAAAACACAAGCATTACATTCTTCTGACCCTTAAACTGGGATAATGTAAAGGTTCCAAACTGGCTGTCCAGTTCGAAATCCGGTGCAACATCACCAACATTTATCATCAGATCTCCTTGTATAAACAGGTTAATTAAAAATTAAGTTGCAGGACTCAATTTTAACTTCGACGCTTTAAAACAACAAACTTTTTCTCCGTTTTTTTTTAGAATAGCGATTTGGTCCGGTTGATGGGCAACGCATTGCCCTTCCGACTGCAGGTGACAACACAGGACCTAAAATAAGCTGTCCTGTCTGCGTTTGATGATCAGGAAAAGATAAAAGCAGGTGATGAGCAGAAATCCCGTGCTGTATAATGGTGAAGGCGTCAAGATAAGCAGCGGAAAAAGCCAAAGATTGGAAAGAATTATAGATATGATATGATTGGTTCTGCCACGACAAAGAATCAACTGCATCAGAATGCAGACAAAAGATAGAAGCATTCCTGTTAACCATACCATATCGGCCACAAAGGACGGTTCTTCGCCTTGTTCAATCACAGATTTGAAACCAATCAGCATTCTCCTTTCCATTAAATGATGAAAGCCCATGCCTAGGTAGCTTTCTATTATACTTGAAATATCTTTCAAAGCGGCCTCGTGGGTGCGTACAATCAGACGGGTGCTGTTTTCATTCAGCTCATTTAGATAGAAGGTGCCCCAGTTTTCCAGGACATAATAACTACCCGATTCAACCTCTAAAACAGGGAAATTGAAGATAATTGCACTCTTCGACTCATCCAGAGATCCAGGTACAATCCGCCCAACTTCCATATCAAAGG
>JAKSDL010000481.1 GCA_022360105.1 Pseudomonadota bacterium | reverse complement strand
GAACGACTGAAGCAAATAGCCGGCAAAAACTCAAACATTGATTCTGTTGATGGAGTTGGGCTATTACTATCCATTCATTTTAGTTCGGAAGAAACAGCCTTGGAATCGACAAAATCAATGATTATGCAGGGACTATTGGTAAAAAGAGGGGAAGTGGCAAAAAATTCAATAGTTATCCGACCTCCCCTGATAATCTCAGATACGGAAATCGATAATATCGCGGAAAAAGTCGCAAAAGCTTGCCGATAGTGTTGTCACTTGGCAACGACTCCCACCTTTGATGGTGGGTTCGGCTTTGGCTTGACCCACCTTACGGCTTAACTTCTTCCATTTTCTTTGAGTCTATTGCATTCACTTCAAGTGATTTTTCTGTCAAATTCATAAAAAACAACGCGTTATTTTTTATGAATTTGACATTTTTAACGGGTTGTTTTTATCATTACCCTATGAATTCGTTGTTAATTCGTAACCTTAATGGTCTTGAATAATGGAACGATTTGCACTTGAAGACCTAAGTCAGTGGTTAACAAGTAAAAACCGGAAACCAATGGTTCTCAGGGGGGCTCGCCAGGTTGGAAAGACCTGGATTGTGAGACATCTGGCTGAAACTCACAATCTTCAATTGGTCGAAATTAACCTGGAAAGGAATCCGAACTACGCCGACCTGTTTACAGATAACGATCCTCTTAACGTCATTCAAAACATCGAGGCAGAACTCTCAATAAAAGTTACTCCAAATAAGACACTTCTTTTTTTGGATGAGATTCAAATTGCACCACAGTTGTTTTCCAAACTTCGATGGTTTCAGGAAGAACTTCCCCAATTGGCAGTAATCACCGCGGGTTCATTAATAGAATTTGCCTTGAACAAGTTAGACTACAGTATGCCTGTTGGTAGAATTACTTTTTACTATTTGGAGCAACTATCATTTTTAGAATTTATTAAAGCATCAGGCCACGATGCTTTATTTAAAAAACTTGTTTCGAGCAAGGTAAATACGCCATTGCCTGATTCACTTCACCAGAAATGTCTTCGCTTGCTTCATGATTATTGTCTAGTCGGAGGAATGCCGGAAGTTGTGAACCAATGGATTGAAACCAAAGAATTCGACTCCTGTTTGAAAATCCAACAAGACTTACTGGCGACCTACAGGGATGATTTCCATAAATACGGAGGAAACATCGACGCCACGTTGTTGAGTAGAGTGATTCTATCAATTTCAGAACAATTGGGAAATAAGTTTGTCTATAGTCGAATAGATCCATCACTAAAAATCGGGCAAGTTAAAAAAGCCCTTGAGCAACTTTGCAATGCGAGGGTGTGTACAAAGGTTTTTCATACATCAGCCAACAATCTGCCTTTAGGTGCTGAAGCGAATGAAAAATTCTTTAAAATGATCATGCTGGATGTTGGGCTTGTTGCATCACAACTGGCCCTGTCAAGGTTGCGTCCTTCAGAATTGCATGAGCTGATTGTAGGCAACAAGGGAGCAATTGCCGAGCAATTCATCGGTCAACAATTGAGAACGATTGCAAAACCTTTAATGGACTCCCAGCTGTTCTATTGGCAACGAACAGGTGGGCGATTAGGTGAAGTTGACTACATTTTCCAATCGGGTACCAGGATTATCCCCGTAGAAGTAAAGTCCGGTACTAGCGGCAATATGAAGTCGCTTCATCAGTTTATGGCAGATAAAAAACTGGATCTTGCTGTAAGATTTTATTCCGGCAAGCTTAACCTCGATACAATCAATCTTAAAACTACTTTGGGACAATCCGTAAGCTATAAACTATTCTCAATTCCCCACTATTTGGTAGAACAGATGCCGAAGTATTTGGATCAGCTAATGTAGATTCATATTGTTATTCCAACAAAAAGCTTGGTTGGAAACCTTAAAATAGCTTTTGGCGGGTAGCAGTTGGCAATTAGCTTATTTTGTGTCACTTGGCAACGACTCCCGCCTTTGATGGTGGGTTCGGCTTTGGCTTGACCCACCCCACGGCTTAACTTCTTCAGATTATTCTTCAACAATTTAATCCTTCATCCGGAAGAATCCGTTTTGATTCCGGGTCGAGCCCCATCAGCGCCAGGTTGTTTTGGGTTTACTTTAATTGATTTACGTTCCCCTGAAAAAGTATTTCATAATAGCCCAGGGTGCTAACCCTGGGTAAGAATCAAACATCCGATTTGCACTCTGAAAGAGTGCTTCATCCGCGTGATTCTGAATTCCGATCCAGCGACTCGAAATGCTTCTTCAGAGCATGATAACTGAGTTTATTCCCGATGCCTCCATATTCCCCTATGCCTTTCGAGATCCATCTTCGAAATTCGGGCAACAAATCACCATACCTCTGATGAGAATCTAAATGTAAAGT
>JAKSDL010000094.1 GCA_022360105.1 Pseudomonadota bacterium | reverse complement strand
TTTGAATCAAACAATTGCGTTTACTACGAAGATCAGCCCAGGAAGGAAGAAAAGGATCAGTTTCAGGAAGCTTGTCAGGCCAAAACCAATGCTATTGCGGAAATTATAACCGGTTCGCTGCAAAAAGCGATTGATGAGGGTTCGATTAGAACCAATTTGACACCAGTGCAATTGATGTTGGTCTTATGGGGGCAGGTTTTCGGTGTCATGCAGATCATCCTGATGCGCCAAAAGCATTTCCAGGATGCTTTTGGCATTAGCTATCACGATCTGTTTCAATCATTTCTGGATATGGTTGAAACGGGTATTATCGCGCAAAACCCTGACTAATTCATTTCTTTTGCACTTTCCTGCATTCTCTTCTCCAGTATTTCTACATCTTTTGGATATCGTCTTGTCATCAGAAAGATCAACACCAGTGCACAAGGTAACCAACAGATGGTGGCTATGTCCATCGTAGCCATGTATCCAACACTGCCAATCAACAAACCGCCAAGATAAGGCCCTGAACCTTTGCCAAGCGAATCAGTCAAAGTAAACAGGCTCATCATGGCACCACGGTTTTCCGGAGGATTGACGTTAAGCACAATGGCGCGGATATTTGAGGATGTGATAGTAATAAAAAATCCACCGATAACACCGGTAATCAATGGACCTATCATATCAGCAGCACTTGGGGTTTCACTCATTGGGAAATGAATCATGATAAAGAAAAATGACATTCCAATAAGAGTAGTTATCCCGCAGTACAAGGGGAGGTATGACTTGTTTTTTTGGTGAAGCCAGTTACCCGTGAAACCTCCAACGAACCCTCCAAGAATCATACCTGCTCCGATAACCATGGAAAGATTTGTTGCCACTGCAATAGAAACATTTTTCTGAACGGAATAAAAGGTGATGATCCAGTAAGGAACAACTCCCCAGCCAATGGTGCCTGGAATACTCTGCATAAAGAAATACAGGTTGGTTCGGTTACGGAATATTCGGATGTAGTCGCTCAATTTAATTCGCTTTAAATAGGCAATCCCCATATCTATCTCTTTGCGGATAGCTGCTTCACCTCCTCCTCTAGATGGTTCGGTGCAAGTGAACCAAAAAATTGGAATTAAAATAAAATTTGGCAAAGCTGCTAAAACAAAAGGTAGTCTCCAACCTTGAGATCCAAATAGCTCAATTGAAGAACCTCCAAGGTTTCCGGCCATCAACATACCAATTACCATCCCAAGCCCTTCCGATAGTCCAATCCATGCAGCCGCAGTTGATCGCTCCCTATCAGATACCAGGTCCCCGATCATGGAATATATAATGGGCAATAAACCTCCAATTCCCAGTCCCGTTAATGCCCTTACAATAAGTAGTTGTTCATAAGTCTTGACATATCCTGTAAGCAGGCATGGAATTTCACCCAAAACTATGGTTAGCACGACCAGTCGTTTTCGATTGTAGCTGTCCGTGAAGTATCCCCAAAGCAAAGCAACACCAGCTCCCAGGAATATAAAAATGGAAGAAATCAATCCAACATCGGCAGCACTTTTTCCAAATTCCTCCATTATCAATTTAACGTTCGGTGCAATCAACATGGAATCTGCCGTCAAAAATACTGCCATAACCAACATTAAAAACAAGGTTCGAACCTGGTCTGCTTCCCTGTTTTCCAGATCCTTCATTCCCATCGCTTTTGCTAAATGACCTAACATGCGGTCTCCTCCCTGTTTATGCTTGCATATATTAGATAATCAATCTCAGCTTCCGTTCTTCAACAATTTGCTCGCCCCTTTCCACGGCATAACTCACGGCCGGTTGGGTAATTTTAAAACGTTTGGCCAGTTCGGTGCAGCTGTATCCCAGTTTTCGGCATGCCCAGTACATAAAAACACTGCGGGCCATAACGATGTGCTTTTTCCGGCTTTTGGAATAGAGGTCTGCCTTTTTTAACCCGAATTTTCTGGATGCCTGTTTTTCGACATCTGCGTAATCCACACCACGGGTTTTTAATTCGTAAGCCTCATCTACCGGTTCCTTGGCCTTGGATAAAACCATGGAAACGAATTTGTAGTCTCCCAGAATCCTTTCATCCCCTTTTGCTTTTTCAGCTCCGGCCTTTCTCAGTTTTTTCAGCTCAGTCCATCCTCCGGCACTCCGAATCAATCCACCACCGGTCAATTCCCTGGTTTGCCCGGATTGGTATCCCTCCTTGACAAAAGCAAGGTATTCCCTCTGAGCGTCGCCCACTTTTTTGGCAAACCGGGAGAGAACGTACCTGGTATCTTGCCATTGGATGTCGGCTTCCCCCAGTAAAGCACCATGTCCGCAGTATTTGTATTTTGAAAGGTTAGGGAGGGATGTGACCAGTTTGTCTCTTAACGGTTTCAAATGGATGTATCGAATCAATTCCTTTAGATATAAATCCTCTTGACACAGAACGGATTTAAACCGATTTTGGAATAAAGGACCGTTTCGGTTGTGTTTCTTGTTAAAGGAGACCACATAGCCGGTTAAAAGCCTTCTCATCAGGTAAGAGAGTCCCAATCCACCGCTTTTCATCAGGAGGTGGATCTGATTAGACAGCAAACACCAGGCATAGCAGGACATTTGAGTTGAAGGCATTAGACTGGAAAGGCGAAGTAAAAAATCGTCTTTGTCCGAATCATTCAGAAAGATTTTTCTTCGCTCAAATCCGCGGATGATAACGTGATTTAAAGATCCGGGGTAATCGAGACGCGCTTGTCGGGGCATTATTTACTCCATCCGCTTGAGGTTAGATTAACTGGTTAAACAATTAGTGCCTGAACGGAAAATCGCTAAATTCTTATCCAGCCTTGTGTCAGATGCCGGAATTCAGCTTGAAAGCTAACGGGCTGTCAGCCGTCAGCTTTCAGCTTAAAGCATTACAATTACAAGCAAAAACCGGCTGAGAGCTGATCGCTGAATGCACTAAACTTCTAAGTACCAAATTGCTTTAAAAGCTATGATTGGTATGGGTTAAATTGGTTTTCATTCAGGTACCAATTAAACTATTGGTTTCAGAGAGATACTTTAACAAATTCAGACTCTGAGTCAATCAACTTTTATGAATTTATGGACGTCCCAGGGAGAATGATGGCAAATAAAATAGTTATCGTTGGAGGAGTCGCAGGTGGTGCAACAGCTGCTGCTCGGGCCAGGCGGCTAGATGAAAAGGCTGAAATTGTTTTGTTGGAAAGAGGAGAATATATTTCGTTCGCAAATTGCGGGTTACCCTATTATATCGGAGGGGTGATTGAAAAACGGGATAGTCTCCTGGTTACGACCCTGGAGGATTTTTCCGGCAGGTACCGGATCGATATCCGCAATTTCAGCGAAGTCACAGCCATTGATGCTGAAAAAAAAGAGGTCGTCATTAAAAAGGTGCAAGCAGGTGATATCTATCGCGAATCCTATGACAAACTGATTCTTTCACCCGGGGCAGATCCGATAAAACCTCCTTTGCCCGGAATAGACCTGCCTAATATCTTTTCCCTTCGCAATATCCCCGATACCGATCGAATCAAGGAGTTTGTGGACTCCGCCAAGCCGACTGCAGCTGTTGTTGTGGGTGGTGGGTTCATAGGGCTTGAGATGGCTGATAACCTGGTACATCGCGGTGTGAAGACTACTGTGGTTGAGATGCTGGATCAGGTCATGGCGCCCTTGGATATTGAAATGGTTTCCATGGTTCATTCCTATCTCAGAGATAATGGTGTTGCCCTGGAGTTAGGAAACAGTGTGACCTCCTTTGAGAAAGGGGAAAACGGAATTCAGGTGGCAACTTCCTCCGGCAAGGTAATCGAATGCGATTTGGTCATCCTGGCCATCGGTGTTAAGCCTGAAAGTGCGTTGGCAGAATCAGCAGGTCTGGAGCTTAATGTCCGTGGCGGGGTTAAGGTAGACCAGGCATTGCAATCTACAGCGGAGGACATATTCGTTGTGGGTGACGTTATTGAATCCACCAGTTTTCTGACCGATCAGCCCATTATGGTGCCACTTGCAGGACCCGCCAATAAACAGGGGCGCATTGCAGCAGATAATGCTTCGGGCAGAAACTCAACATATAGCGGTATTTTAGGGACATCCATTCTCAAGCTTTTTGATCTGACCGTGGCTTCCACCGGAATGAACGAGAAGATGTTGAAACAGAAAAACATTGCATATCGAAAGAGTTACACCCATTCTTATTCTCATGCCACTTATTATCCGGGAGCAGAGCGTATGGCTTTCAAGCTATTGTTTGATCCGGAAGGTGGCAAGATCCTGGGCGCTCAAATTATTGGCAAAGAAGGAGTCGACAAGCGAATCGATGTTATGGCAACAGCCCTTTATGCAGGATTAAGTGTTTTCGATCTGGAAAAACTGGAGCTGGCTTATGCCCCGCCCTATTCTTCTGCCAAAGATCCGGTGAATGTTGCGGGATACGTGGCAGCCAATATTCTCAAAGGGGATTTAAAAACGGTGAATTGGGATGAATTGTCAGACCTGGATCAGGAGAAGACAGTGTTGTTGGACGTCCGGGCAAAGCCTGAAATAAAACTAAACGGAGCGATTCCGAACGCGGTGAATATTCCCGTGGATGATTTGAGAACAGCAGTGGATTCGCTGGATAAGGATAAAACTTATGTGGTTTTCTGTGCCATTGGGTTGAGAGGGTACATTGGTTACAGGATTCTGTCCCAGTTGGGATTTGACGCCTTGAGCTTTTCGGGCGGGTACGAACTGTTTAAGTTCATTGAAAACGGTTGAGGGGGACGACTGACACAATGCAAGTTGATGGATCCGCTTCGTTTGATCCACCCTACAAACTGTAAAGTTTTTCGCAAAAAGTTAAGCATTTAGAGTTATGATGTCAGGTGGATCAAGGAGTGAAGTGAGAAGCGAGACTTGCAGCTTCGAAGGGATCCACCTCTGATTCAGGATGACAAACGGTCCTATTCTTCTTAACTTAATGATAACGGCCTCCGTTACCCTGTCTTGATGTTACAATTGAAAACTAGAGATCATTTGCTGCAAATGAGATGAGTTTACAGCCAGTTTTTCAGCAGTGCTTGCCGATTCTTCCGAGATGTTTGAATTCTGTCTGACCACATCATTAATACGATTAATACCCAGGTTGATCTCTTTGACACCTGCACTTTGTTCTTTGGAAGATGCTGAGATTTCGCCTATCAGGTCATTGATCTTATCCATGCGTTCGCTGATAGTGGTTAGGGATTCTGCCATTTGATCAGCATTTTTTACTCCATTTTCCACTTCGTTAATGGAATCCTGAATCAATTCCGTGGTATCCTTGGCGGCAACGGAACTTCTTCCGGCCAGGCTTCGCACTTCCTCAGCAACCACTGCAAATCCTTTCCCGAATTTTCCCGCTCGAGCTGCTTCAACAGCTGCGTTCAAGGCAAGAAGATTGGTTTGAAAGGCAATTTCATCAATCACTTTAATAACTTTGCTTACCCCAAGGCTTTTTTCATTAATGTTGGCCATGGATTGAAGCATGGTTTCCATGCGTTGGTTACCCAGTTGCACTTCACTAAGCGCCTGCCCGGTCAATTGCCTTACTTGTTCCGAACTTTCGTCATTAGCTTTGGACTGGTTTCCAACAGTTTCCATGGAGGCTGAAATTTCCTCCAAACTGGAGGCTTGCATGGAAGTCCCCGAATCCAGGGATTGAGCGGAGACATGCATCTCCTGAGAACCGTCGCTGATGCTGTTACTGGCCGTCATTACCTGGGAGATAAGCTCTTTTACAATAGAGATGGACCGATTGACGGTGTTTTTCAAGCTTCCAAGTTTACCTTCGTATTCGCCTTCCACAAGTCTGGTCAGATCGTATTCTGCAACACCGGCCATGACGTAATCCACTTCATCGATCGCCTGGGAAAGCTCATCAGCCATTTTTTTGGATGATCGCTGTTCGGCTTCCAGGTTTTGTTGGCTTTTAAAACTGGTTTTTTCATAAACCATCTGAAAAGCAATCATGGTAAGAAACAGGATCAAATAATTAAGGAAAGCTCCGACCAATTCTGCTTTTTCTACTTCCAAGCCCCAACCGCCCATTTGCATGGCAAAGAATATAATGTAGGCAACGGTGATTGCCACTCCCCAGAAAGTCCCGGAGCGGAAACCGGCCATCATAAAACCCAAAAAAGGAATGGCAATATACCAGAGTGTCACCTGGGTCATAATTCCCCCAAAATGAATAATCAGGGAATTAAGAAGCATAAAAAAGATTAAGGTGATGACATTACCGGTGATGACCAGGGATTTACTTTTTTTCAACAGGGGCAACATAAAAGGCATGATGGCGCTGCAAATGAATATCGGAATCGATGAATCAGCAAGGTTCACTGCAATCTGCCTGAAACCCATTAATATGGATATAAAGAAGATAAATACGGAAATACCCAAAGTGATTTTTGCTCTGCTGTGAACCAGGGCATTTTGTTTCAATTCATCCGGAATGAGTTTCTCGCTTAACGCCATGATCTATCCTGTTGCTGATTAAGATTATTTTGATCAGTTTTAAACCGTTATCCTGTTTTTAAAAAAAATAGCTATCTAGTAATATTGTATACCGCATTAGATTGAAAACTCAATATTCGCTTCAACGTGCTCTTCGGTAATACATTCCTAAGCGCTTTATCGTCATATTACGAAAAGAATAGAGGCTGAAATGGAAAAAATATACCGGGTTACAAGCATTTTCAGAGAAAAGCTTGTTTGTGGTGGTTATAGGTAATGACTCAAGTTTCGCACCTGTTCGCTTCGCTCCATTATTTTGAGTATCAATGTAAACGTACCGAAGATGACTTTTACATAAAAGCTATTAGCTACTGGCAGTTAGCTTTTAGCTTTAAACTGAGCACCTTCGGTACGTTTGCATGAATACTCAAAATAATGGAGCGAAGCGAACAGGTGCGAAACTTGAGTCATTACTTATAACCACCACAA
>JAKSDL010000012.1 GCA_022360105.1 Pseudomonadota bacterium | reverse complement strand
TCCTGAATCTTTCCTTGCAGCTCGGCAGCTCTCTCTCGTTTATCGGTATTGCAGTTTGTCTGGTGGGTTTTGGAGCTTGGAGTTGGTTGCGAAGACAACGTTTTCCCAAAGCCATTGAAGTATGCGTCGTTGCTGTAACCGGTATTTATGGAGTGATAGCTGTCAGTATGCTGGATTTGGAAGACTGAGTGTTACTGGGTAGACTGTAAGTTTCTTCCTGTTGCCTTCCCATCAGATCTAATCTGTCCATTTTCAAGACAGGCATGCTGTGTCGTGACCTTCTCCAAAAAATCGGCCTGGTGGGAAATGATGACCATTGTCTGCGGCAGGGTCAAAAGAATCTCCAGCAGTCTCTTTTCAGCGTTTTGATCAAGGCCGTTGGTCGGTTCGTCCAGCAAAAGCACTTTGGGTTCCATGGCCAGAACGGTTGCCAGGGAAATGAGCCTTTTCTCACCACCCGAGAGATGATGGGTAATACGGGATTCAAATCCCTGCATTCCCAGTTGTTCCAGGGTTCGTATGACAATAGCGTTAGCCTCTTCCTTGCTTTTTCCGAGATTCAGGGGGCCAAAGGCGATATCTTCGCGCACGGTCGGACAAAACAACTGATCATCTGAATCCTGAAATAGAATACCGGCTTTGCTCCGAACTTCCAGGAAATCGCTCTCCCTGGTACGCGGTTTGCCAAAAGCAAATATCTCCCCCTGAAGCGGGGTAATCAGCCCTACCATCAAGTGAAACAGCGTTGTTTTCCCTGCACCGTTGGGGCCGGTTAATGCCGTTTTATCCCCTGAATTCAACTGGAAATTTGCTCCGTTCAGGACCAGGTGATCCGGTTGATAGCCATAGTGAATATCTTCCAGTCTAAAGAGCGGTTCTGTCATATCCACCCCCAAATACCAAGAGCAGTCAAAATGGATAGGAACAGTACGGCAAATATACCATCGTGTCGGCTGAGTTTCAGTTCTCCCAAAAGATGGAATCTTCCTGTAAATCCCCGACATTTCATGGCTGCATGTATCCGCTCCGATCGCTCAAGACTTCGCACCAGCAGCATGGCAAACAGATACCCGAATGTTTTCCAGGTGTGGAGATTACTTCTCGGAACAAAGGCCCGCGCTTTCATGGCAGTCCTGAGGCGAAGGTATTCCCTTTGAATCACATTCAGATAGCGTACGGTGAACAGCATGATGAGCACAAGTTTAGCCGGTACCTGTAACCGGTAAAGCGCATACCCGAATTCAGGGGGTTCCAGCGTTCCCACCAGGGCCAATAGTGCCAGAATCACCCCCATTGCCTTGAGGCTGATTTCGACAGCGCGAAACAGGCCATCCCAGGTAGCGGTTAAAGGGCCGATGGTAAACCAGGACTCCCCCGGGGTGGTAAAGGGAAGCAGTATCAATAGAAAAACGATGAACAGATCCACCCCCAGCGTTCGTTTTATAGTCGTGACCATGGGCAAACGCGTCATCAAAATCAAACCCAGGCCAACCAGAACGCCGGCTGCTAAAACAGGCATTTTATGAGAGAGCACCAGAAAAAACGCGAATATGACTGATGCCAGAATACGGATTCGCGCATCAATACGCTGTAACCAGGGTGTTTCCGGAAGCGAAGCCAGGCGTTGAACGGGATGAGGACCAAAGGCGTGACTCATTTCGCCTGCCTCTGACGACGTGTTGAAATCCATAATCCCAGACCGGTCAGACCGAGAATATAGCCCAATCCTCCCAGTATATCGTGAAAGCGAACTGCGTTTTCATATTGCAATAATTGCTTCCTCAACGGTTTCACCTCCCTGGCTACTGCCTTTGAAATCATTTCTTCCAGTTGACTGGAATTGACGCCCATACCGTCACTTTTTTGTGCAGGATCAGCTTCTGCGACTGCGGGACTCGATTCATCATCACCGGGGGCTGATTGACCGCCCAGTTCCTCCGCTTTCACACTCTTGCCGGCAACATGGCCTGCCCCGGCATTAACTTCAAAGTGAAGATCAATCTTCTTCTTGACATCATAGATGAAGATTCCTTCGCCATCTGTCATGAGTTTCTCCATTACGTTACCATCATTATCGGTTACGGTAACTGGAACGTTGACTGCCGCTTCCCCGTTACTAAACCCGACTTCCCCTTCGATCTGGTTTCCCTCCACATATACGTCAAAAATCATGTTGTGGGCATTTGCCTGGCCAGCCCATAAAAAGGAAACCAGTAATATGCCCAACAACGCTTTGCTTGATGCTATGGAAGGACCCGAAGCAACCTGGTTTTTAACACGTAAATTGGCAGCCAAGCGAAATAAATCCGGTTTCACTTTGGATATCAATATCGCAGCAGCACCTACAAGTGTACCTTCCAGAATCATTACCGGAATATGGGTATAAAAGACCAGTTTTGCCGCGGGGACAAATTCTTCCCCGCTGAATGCCAAAGCAACTGCTACGAAGCCTGTCGTTAATGCGACAGCCAAACTTCCGGCCAAAAATCCCAGGAAAAAGAACATGCCGTTATTTTTCGTACGAGACAAAGGTTTGTTTAAAAGGTAGTAGACGATTACTGCAGGGAGGGCAATATTGGCAACATTAACCCCTAGTACCACCAGTCCCCCGAAACCAAAAAAAACAGCCTGCAGCAACAGCCCAACCAATAAAGCCGGAAAAGCCGTCCAACCCAGCACCAACCCTACCAGACCGTTCAGGATCAAATGAACACTTGAGGGACCGATGGGGACATGGATTAAGGAAGCGAGAAAAAAAGCGGCGCTCAGCAATCCGACCCGGGGGATTCCATCGAGATCCATTTTTTTTAATCCCAGCGCAGTACCGCCCAGGGCGACTATTCCTCCTGCTGCCAATACCGGTAACGTCAAGGCTCCATCAACAATATGCATGTCATTCTCCTTTACTTTAAATCAGAAGCACGAATCCAAATAACGGCATCCTGACTAAGTTCTTTACCTTTATATGTTTTATCCGGACCGACACCAAGAGCCGCAAACCCCCAGTCGCC
>JAKSDL010000124.1 GCA_022360105.1 Pseudomonadota bacterium | reverse complement strand
TCGAATGAACTTCAAAGAAATCACCACAGATAACACCGCCGCCCGGCCCGGGCACTTGCCAGACGACTGATGGATACTCCCGAAAAGAGAAAACCGCACATTTTACTGCTTGGACTTCACCATGACGCGGTGGATTACTCGAAGTGGCCCGGACTTGACCGCGAGATGCTGAGGACCTCGTTTGCCAGGACACAGGAAATGCTCGAGAATGAAGGATTTACCACCAGATGGTGCCTGACTCCTGCTAACGAGACTGCAGAGGCTCAGCTTGCTAATGATATCAAAGATTTCCGACCAGAGGTAGTCATGATTGGAGCCGGTATCAGGGAGGACCCGGAACTCCTTTTGTTGTTCGAACGCCTATTGAACTGTATCGTAGCTTTGTCTCCTGGCTCGAAGATAACTTTCAATACATCTCTGGAGGATACCGTATCTTCGGTAAGGAGATGGACTAAATAAGGTGAAGCAGGCAGGGCCTGACGGCGCAGCTATTCCAGACCATCGCCCCCTACCACATCTGCAGCCCCATGATCAACAAGCGCGGCTGATGAAAATTGCCCTTGCGGTAAGGAGATATCCCTTCCCGTTCTTTTGGATTTCCCTTGCGGTCTACGGCCTGCCGCCATACGCCCGTGCCCGTCGGCATGGTCCGCATAAGGAATTCCCAGGTCCTCTGGTAGGCATCCACGGCCCAGGACTCCCCGGTTAACTGGTGGGCCACCATGCAGGCGATCAACACTTCCGTTTGGGCCCACATGGTTTTCAGATCGGTAACCGGCCCGGCCGGCGCATCCGCCGTAGGGAACACCCGGTAAGCCGTGTCACTGAAGCCCCCGAAAATAGGATCCCAGGCGATCTCGTAAAGCCGACGGATCCGCCCAGCCAGGGTCAACGCCTCTTGCTGGTTCCCCTGGCGCAGGGCTTCCTGCAGGGCCATCCACTGGGCTTCGATACTGTGACCGGGAACCATGTAATCGGCATAGCCCGGCAAAGGCTTATATTCGCGGGATAGAAACTCGTTGGAGATTCCGAATTCCGGATTCCAGAAATCCTGGACCAGGTGTTGCTGGTGTTGGCGGCAAAGGGCTTCCCATTCGGGCGAGGGGTCCAGCTCCAGCATTTGCCCCAATACCCAGACAAACATAAAGGAGTGGCCCTGAGCCCGCAGCCCCGCCGCTTCAATCCCCGGCACCTGGACCCCGGGATATGCCGGGTCTTCGTAGCGTGCCACCGATTTCCTCAGGGTCTTCCGAATCAGGGGAAGGTCGCGCGAGTCCCCACTCGCCAGGGCCAGGCGAATCAAACCGACCGTCGCGAAGAGAGCCCCGTAAATGTTCTGGTCCCGAAACCCTTCGGCGGACTCCGCCGGGT
>JAKSDL010000685.1 GCA_022360105.1 Pseudomonadota bacterium | reverse complement strand
GAAATGCCGAATAGTTCCGCATCAAACCGGTCGATTTGCTCCAGAAAACCTCCCCAATCGCTTGAATTGCCGGCTCTGTCTTTAGGAAACCTGGTGATGGATCGTTTGCCGTTGACCAGGTTTTGCCAGAATTGCTCCGCGTTATCTGCCTGGGGAAATCTGGCAGCGATTCCGGATACGGCTATGTCTTCGTTGTTAGCTTTACCTCCAACCACAGGTGGCTCAGCGTTTTCTGAAATTCTCTGTAAACGTGATGTTTTTTGATGAGGATTTTCATAATACCCGCAAGTAAAGCTGTGCAGTAACACTGTTTCTTCATCTAACTTGAAATCCTCACGGATTTTGTCAAATTTCATCCCGCCGATGGGACAGATCCCAATGTTGTACTCCGCCTGATAATCCATCAACACCTGCCCCATGTAACCGGACTGCAAATAAAGATATAGCATGCTGTCTTTTCCTGCGACCTCCTGTAAGGCATCAGGCTTGGCGACAAAGAGCACACTGAATTTGGATTTCAGGAAATGGGAGCGATTAAACGGATAATGCACATTTTTTATTGCCGGTGAAACCTCGTCACAAATCAACGTCAAACTGTGGTTAAACGGATGGTATTGGTAGATACCCTCTTTCAGGTTTTCAACGCCGGCTTTTTTGACATACAGATAGATCTGTATACCGTCGTTAGCAGCAATTCTTGGGAAAAGATAAGAAATCTCATCCCCGGCAATATGGGGCGCTAAGAGTGACAAAAAACCACCCAGGTTTTCCAGTGGGACCTCCCGCTCTTCATAATGGCGTTGGCAGGACCTTACAAAATATTCATCTTGTGTAAACTCTCTCTTTTCCAGTGAAATAAACGTGCTTTGAGCAGGGAATTTCCTGAGGTGCAAGACCTGCTCTTTAAACCGAATATGATCTTCTTTGCTCAAAAAGCTAAAGCTGCTGAGGTCAAGCTTGATCTCCGGATCAAGCATGGAACGGTCGAAGTTGTCGCAGAAGAAGTGTTTGTCAAAACGATTACGGGAAGAAACCACATAGTCCAACAAGGCCTTTTGCGGATCATCTGTTTCTTTTTGTTCAGGGCCTGCCTTCGCACCACCGGCTAAGCAGGTGATAAAGGTATGACCGCTATCCAATTGAAAATGACTTCGAATGTTGTTGAAATCTATACCATAGACCGTCTGTAGACCGATATTTAGTTCACCCTGCCTGTTTAGCAGAAGCTGCGTCATGTAACCGGTATCCAGGATCATCAAACTTGCACTCAGTTTGTTATAAACGGGATACACGGCATTCTGCTGACCAATAAAAAAGATCAGGAAACCGGCCTGTTCAACAGTCTCCTGGTAAACATCAAGGTATAGGGCCCCGGAAATTTCAAATTCATTTGAAACAGGGTAAAGCCTATGTTGAATCGGGTCGTGATAATAAACGCCCTCTGCCAGGGATTCAACGGCGTTGGGCTTAACATAGACATAGATCTGGACAGCATTCAGATCACCCGCGGATGGATAGAGAAATTTCTTTTTATCGTTGTAATATGACTGTTTAAACAGCTCCAGCATGCGACTGAACGATAAAAATGAAACGGTTTCTTTACTGAAACTTCCACTGCACTGCCGTCTCCTGAACTCTTCAGGCAACAGCCCATCTTTTTTCAAGAAAATACTGCTGTCATTGCCCGGCTCAAGCGGATTGCTCGTTGAATCTGATTCGGCAATCTCTTCATCTGTTATTGCCTGCGAAACATCAGCGTCAGGGCCCGCTTCACATAGTTGTTGATGGATATACTTGGAAATTCCGCCGATGGTAGGATCTTCCAGAAATTCATCAACTGAGATTTCGATATCCAGATTTGCCTGGATCTTTTGCGACACCTGCACAATCGTCAGCGATGTAGCTCCCAGGTCGAAAAGATCTTCTTCGGGATTGATGGGAGTAACCTTAAGTTTTTCCTCAAATAGTCCGGAAACCATGGATAGGGTATCCTTGATATCCGGACCCTTTGATGATGATTGTGACTTTTGAGATGCTTCCTTGCGATTGATTGGCCAGGGCAGGGCTTT
>JAKSDL010000343.1 GCA_022360105.1 Pseudomonadota bacterium | reverse complement strand
TGCGAGATATATTTAACGAAGAGTATATCGTTGACGTTGAGGCAGATGAGTCCGGTGCCGAATCCGAATCTGCTGCGTTACTGGATGAGTTGATGGAAACGGATTCTGAAGAACCGGCTGCTGATGAAAGTGAAACAGATGATTTTTCAGAACTGGGCGATCTGGCAGATTCCGAAGAACCAGCTGAAGATTCAATGCAATCCGGTCCTTTTTCCGATTACTCTCCTGAACAAATTGCCGGTTTAAAGGATATCAACAGGCGTCTCAACCTTCCCGGGGAATCATGGGAAGAAACCGGCTTGGCTGTCATTGGATTAAGAGATGGTAAATCGGACGTTCAAGGTCAGCAGGTGATTAAATATCTGGAACTGGTAAACGACATTTTTGCGACAGATATCAAACAACCCCGGGTGTTGCACAAACTTGAAAAGTTAAGGGCCGAGCTTGTTGCAATGGAAACCCCAACAGTGGATTTTCTTGGCGAAACGAGAACACCTACGGGATTTCTGACCAGTCCGGTTGATCTGATTCGCAAAACTTATAGTGTATTTTATCACGATGAAAACCCCGCATTTAAAAAGATTCCCGATTCAGAAAGGGATGGTCTTGCTGACAAAACCTTAACCGACCGCGGAATCATTGGCGTGGTGCTTAACCAGGCCCAAAACTCCGATCGTGAGATGTTTGAAAGTATGGTGAGTGCCGATTTCAAGGAATTCCAGGTCAACATCATGTCCAGAGACGGGGAAAGCGCATTTATCGATCCTTATTCAGCAAACATCTATGCGTTGTTAGACAGTATTTTTCCCAGTGATGATCCCTACATTGATGACATTTCAATTGGAGGGCAATCCCCCGTGACAGCGGAAATTGCAACGTTGATAGCAACTTCTCAAATCCGCAGTATTCTGCAGGCCATGGTTTTTGTTTTCTTTATCACCTTTTTCATCTTTAGATCAGCCTGGGGCGGATTGTATTCTATTATTCCCCTGGTTTTCACCATTATAGCAAATTTCGGAATGATGGTGCTGCTGGGATGGAAAATCAATACCGGAACCGTCATGGTGGCCTCTATATCGATCGGAATTGGTGTGGACTATACCATTCACTTTCTGGAGCGGTTTAAAGCCCAATTGAAAAAAGGTGATCAATTTGATCAGGCGTACTTCAACACCATTCAATCCGTGGGAAAGGCCATATTGATCAACGCAACGTCTGTGACCGCCGGATTCCTGGTGTTATTGCTTTCGGATCTCACCAGTATGCAGGCCATGGGACTGCTGATGACAGGTACCATGCTATACAGCACCATCGCAGCAGTTACATTGCTTCCGGCAATCATTTTCGTGATGAAACCTCGATTTCTGGGCAGGTATAATGGAACAACAACTTCTTCCAAACTGGCTCTGAAAAATTGAAGTAAGATTTTGATTCCGGGTCAAGCCCGGCATGACGAAAACATACAGTTATCAAAGAATGGTATGAATCTCCTTATTAGTGCTTGAACGGAAAATCTCTAAACCCTTATCCGGTCTTATGCCGGGCGCCGGAATTCAGCTTGAAGATTAACGTGCTGTCAGCATCCTACAATTGAATCAAAATTAGATTAATTTTTTAATGAGGACCCGATGAAAAAACAATTTCAAAAAATAGGACTGATTCTTTTATCACTCACTCTTTTGCCTTTGTTAACAGCGTTTGCTGAATCCCCTGAAGAAAAAGGATACCGTATTATGAAAGGCATCGATCAACTGCCTGCAATTGAAAAAATGAACAGCGATGCCACCTTCAAGATTTATGACTCCCAAGGAAAGCTTGTCTTTACCAAAAAATCCCGA
>JAKSDL010000334.1 GCA_022360105.1 Pseudomonadota bacterium | reverse complement strand
CATGGATTACTTCAACAACGAAAAGGAATGGCATTATTACAGGTACGACAGATCAACTATTTATCCAGCGTTTAAGCAGTATGTAAAAACAGCAAAAAAGCTCGGGCTGCAGATTGGTATCTGCGGTAACCACCGGCTTGAAAATGAGCTTTGCAATAATGACAACTGTTGCCTGTTTGATGATGCCCAGATGAATGTTGGGGATTAGGTCAGACAGTTTGTCTTGTGAACCGATTAACCCTCCCAGAATCCCGAGGAGGATTAATCTCCTTTTAAAATATACGAGGTACAAAAAATGGAAAAAAAGAACTGGAAAAAAATTGAACCACAGATTTGGAAACCTGCAAAATCAGGAGATGCAATCCAAGGAATACTGGTCAACAAAGTTAGGCCAAAGGAAGGCGGAATGGGGCTCAGCGCCAAGTATTACATCAGCAATGCTTCAGGCGAGTTTTTCCTGTGGGGGACCACAATTCTGGATGAGAAGTTATTGTTCGTTAAACGAAATGAAGTAGTCAGGATAACGTTCAATGGTAAAACTGAATATGGGCAGAATATGCTGAGCCAGTATACAGTTGAGGTTGAGCAGACATCAGAAGCGGTAACGGAGGAATCTGTTGAAATTAAGGGGTAAACACCCCTTTTTTAATTTTTATCCTTGAAACCGCTGGCTATGTGCATATTGTATTTCCAATGTTTGAAGTGGTACTGATTTGATAACTTCAAATCACTTGCCGTCTCGGGCAGTTCTGCCTAAGACACTTTTTGGATATTCTTCCTTTTTTTCTTTTTCAATGTTCAAAAACTCACCGCCATCATTTTGTCATGCACAAGATGATAAAAATCCACTTCAGAGGTGAAAAAATGCTGGAAAAAGAACACATTTCAAAAGCCGTCTGTGGCTGGATTGCAGAAGAGGAAATGCCGCCTGGTCCTGGCCTCAAAGTGCTCAAAGGTTTCGATCCCTATGCCGGGATGGATGAGGACGAAATCGAAGCGTACTTAGATTTTAGGCATTGGTATCAAAACAGGGATCATCAATTGCTGGATTTAGTTCCGGTAAAGCCATTTGAGATCTATTGTTTTGAAGAACCGGATGATGCCATCTCCTTTCCTTTCGGCTCTATTGGTAGGGGGGATTTTGGTCCATTCCAAAAGTATCAATATCGGGTCCGAAAGGTCATGGAGCGGGTCATGGATCTCGCGCAATCCTTCTCTTGTATCAGTCATGAGTCTGGTCGGAAGAACATCCAAAAACGGTACGAAGAATTAGTTAATTATGAGTTTCGTGGTAAACTCCTTGAGCTTGTAAAAAATTATGCCAAGTATAAGGAGTTCTTTGAACCCAAGGCGATTAAAGCCATCAAAGAAAGGGTTTCGATGTACAATAGGTACTTGATCGAAGCCTCGGATACCTGGAACAAACACGCATACGAGGACTAACTTCGCACCTAAAAGAAGAACCTGCAGAACGCCCCCTGCAGGTTCCCTTTTTCCCTTTTTCACATCCCAAGCCCCTTTGAACTGCAAAGAGCAGTTCTGTGATCATCCCTATAAAGCCTGGAATTTCTTATATCGCTTCCCTCGTTACTTAACACGGTAAAGCAACGATTATGTCAAAGATCTTGTTGTCTGAGATGGCTGATGGCCACGGTAAAAAAATTGACAATAAACAGAATATTGTAACCCGCCAGCTAACTGACAGTTTCAGAACCTTCAGAAGCGACGATAACGGATAATTCCATCAAGAAAAAGCATTACAGAAAAGGAGAACACAATGTCACCGAAAAAGTCACCCGCAGCCCTTAGAGCTGAAGCCAAAGCCCTCATGAAAAAAGCAAAAATTGAAGAAGATAAGCTGTACATGAACGTGGGGCGTCTGGTTGAAAAAGAATTCAAGAAACGAGATGCATTCACCACAGATAATCCGACTGAGTTGAAGGCTGAAATAAACGCCCTAAAAGCCAAGATCCAGAAAATTCTGAGGGATTAATTCGGATGCTGTTTTGGGGTGATATACGGGGAAAAAAGGCTGGAAATGAACCGCCATTCAATGAGATTTTTTTCCAGGATTCCTTCATTGAAAAACTGAGGGGATTAGGTCATCCTTTGATGGTGTTATCACCCTCCCTTTTCAACCTGCGTCCGAGTACCGAATCCACCCACGTAAATGCCTCAACCGGTATTTATTTAGCCGACCTCTTGAGGAGGTTAGCGGCCCCCCTCAGGCACCACGATCTGCGCCAGTGGCACCGGCATCCTTGCCTTGTGGGGCCTAACCTTTTTGGGCTCTATCGGTCATCTGCCCCGGTCACATTCCAAGAGGTATCGTCTGCCATTAACCAGCCAAGCAAACTCAGAATTGATACCGTGTTCGTTTTTCTAAACATAAGTATCAAACAGACTGATGACCAGTTCCTATATGACCGAATCCGGGAGTCCGGGGCTATAGGCTCACCAACATACGGGAGGGTTGAAAGCGGGTTCTGGATGTCAGGGAATTGGGGGAATTGGGATCTGGATGCCGGTGGACAGAAACCAGGTACCTGCGGGGCGGGATCTTGCCCCGTTTGGTTCCTGCTCGACACTGATTGGATAGTGGTGGCTGGTTTCCCGTT
>JAKSDL010000069.1 GCA_022360105.1 Pseudomonadota bacterium | reverse complement strand
CTCAGACAGGTTGCCAGAGCCATTAATTATTGCAAGGCGGAAACCTTGTTGAAAAATGAACACGCTACATGTGGAGTGCGAGTTCGTGATACCGTCAGCGGAAACGACTATAACATCCAAGCTAAACTTGTAATCAATGCTACCGGAGCCTGGGCGGATACGTTACGACAGCAGATCCGGAAGAAAAATGATAAACATATCAGACCTCTAAGAGGAAGTCACATCATCCTTTCCGCAAAACGCTTACCACTGTTCGATAACATATCATTGATGCATCCTGAAGATGGTAGACCGGTCATAACCTTAACCTGGGAAGGTCGAATTTTGATGGGCACCACTGACATTGACCACCAGGATGGTTTATCCACCGAAGCCTCCATCAGCAAAAAAGAGGTTAAGTATCTTCTCGATGCCTTAAATTTTCAGTTTCCGGAGGCCAAAATCACCGAAAAAGATGTTATCTCCACCATGGCCGGTATTCGTCCGGTGATAGATACCGGTAAAAGTGATCCCTCAAAAGAATCGAGGGACCATGTAATCTGGCTGGAGGATGGTTTGCTAACCGTGACTGGTGGAAAACTGACTACTTTTCGAGTCATTGCGCTGGACACATTGGATAAGGCCCAAAAAATCCTGGGCAACTTGCCTGATTTGAAGCAGATGCAAAACGTGTTTGATGAAAAAGTCGATCGAAACACCAATCACTTCAGGCATCTTCCTGACAACTCCGTTAAAAGGTTGTTCGGAAGATATGGTAATCGGGCTAAAGAGCTGATAGGCTTGTCTTCGGATGAAAATTTACAGACTATTCCGGATACCGAAACATTGTGGGCCGAAATTGAATGGGCAGCAACCAATGAAATGGTTGTGCATCTTGATGATTTAATGCTTAGACGTACCCGTATTGGCTTGCTTCTGGAAAACGGCGGCACGGAGTATCTGCCGAAAATCAGGCAACTGTGTCAGAAGATCTTAGGATGGACGGATCAAACCTGGGAAGAAGAGGAAAACCGATACCTGAACATCTGGAAAAACCATTACAGCCTGCCAAACTAGACTTCATAGTAGTGAACTTAAAGAGATTGTGACTAAACGTCATCCTGGCTAACTGTCCTTAAGTTGATGACCTGGCAATAGGGTTATCTGGACTCAACACTCCTCATTTCTTGGTACGCACCCAGAAAAAAGTAACTTGACATTATATACACTTCTGACTAAAAATCAAAGGATTATCTCCATCATATGATGGAATCATACAATGGAACATAATTTCAATTTGTCGATGCCAACTCCTTTAGAAAAAGCCAGAAAAGATCCGGACTCCATGAAAGCCAAGATTCTCTGTGCAGCCAGAGATCTCTTCGCTGAATATGGTTACCATGGGGTTACCACCAGGATGATAGCAAAAAATGTGAATATAGATATTTCAACGCTGCATTATCACTGGGGCGACAAGGAGAATTTGTATGAAGCTGTGTTGGATGATTTGAATGATGAAATTGAGGAAAAATTCAAGGAAATTGAAAGCGTCGTAAGAGGAAAATCGCTGGCATACAGGTTGGAAGTAGCCATTGATGTGATGTGCGATTATCTATTCGAACGACCGGCAGCCGCCAAATTGGTTATGTTCAGTCATTTCTTAAAGACCAGGGCTCCCGGGGTGTTGGACGAACGATTAATTAAACAGGTTTCCAACATTGCTTTTGCCATGGGATTGGCTCCAAACAAAGAAGGAGTTTCCGCATCAGCTAACGCAAGAGTTTTAGCCGTTTCCAATGCCATTTACAGTTTTGTGGCTGGTGAGGACTTCATGCGTAAAATTTTAAAAGTTGACAAGCCTGAATACAACCGAGTTATCCGCGACACCCTGAAATTCATTCTAATCCCTGCTTTTACCAGGTCTGAGGATTCTTAAATTATTCTTAAGACTGCAAATACTTCTCAAACGTATTTGTGAAAAAAGAGATTGCCTGCCAATTTCAAAAAGCCTACACTCTTGAAGCGACCGGCAAAACAGATGTTCCCGCCAAATCAATTTCAATCGCGATTCAGTTGAAAACTGGTCTATGCGTTAGTAGCAAAATGAATAGCAATCAACCAGCCACAATCGATCCTGCACAAATACGGCAGAAAATTGTCAACAAAGAGACCTTCGTTGTCAATGTAGTAACAAGCTGGTGTCCCGACTGCACTCAAAAACAAAGTCCTCATTTACCCCTATTCATCGAAAAACTGAGCAAGCATAAGATTCCATGCTTCCAGTTTGTCGTGCAACACGAACGTCTTCAGTTTCTTTCTCAAGAACATGAATCGTTGACATTGGAGTTCGGAGGGCACGGGTATCCAAGGACCGTGTTGATCATCAATGGTAAAATCCAGCCCGATTCCAAGGTAGAGGTTGTCACTGCCGATGACCTGGACGCTATGGCTGACGACTTTATTGCAAGAACAAGCTAATCACAATCGATTTTATTAAAAACTTTTAGTAACTAATCAATTTTTTTTGAATTCAAGTAAAAATAATCAACTTATGTCAAAACTATATTTTTATTACTCTTCGATGAATGCCGGTAAAACTACCTCACTCCTGCAATCCAGTTATAACTATCGGGAAAGGGGAATGAATACCCTGCTTTTTACAGCAGCCATCGACAATCGATATGAAGTTGGAAAAATTAAATCACGCATCGGTTTAACCAGTGAAGCTATTGCATTTAAGGCAGAAGATGATCTCTTTAAGGAAACGGAGTCTGTACATAAAAGGGAAGAAATTCATTGTGTGCTCGTTGATGAAGCCCAGTTTCTGACCAGAGAGCAAGTTTTCCAACTTACGGAAGTTACGGATCGCTTGGGTATTCCGGTTTTGGCATTTGGATTAAGAACTGATTTTTTGGGGAACCTGTTTGAAGGAAGCAGGGCGTTGCTGGCATGGGCCGATGAACTCAAGGAGCTGAAGACCATCTGTCATTGCGGAAAAAAAGCCACCATGGTGGTAAGGTTAGACCAGGACAACAATCCGGTGCGGGAAGGATCGCAAATTGAGATTGGCGGCAATGACAAGTATGTCTCCATGTGCCGCAAGCATTTTAAAGAGAAAGTAATATATTAAACTATTTCACTGAGATATTGAATGTTTTGTGTTCCAATCAACAGGTCGATGTTAAGGAATCGTTAATCTTAAAATATAGTTTTATTAATTGACTTTTTACTCTCGTTCGGTATCTTTTTTCCTTAGTTATTAATCTTTTGATCCGTTTGTTTTCGGTTCACAACAGCAGTGGAACGATGGGAGTTAAAGTGAGTCGAATACCAAACAAACTGTCAGCCGCAAGAACCCGGCGGCAGAGTTATTCCTATTAACCTAATCTGGGGAGAAAAAATGAAAAAAATAATCGTTCTATTGTCTGCATTGTTGATGGTTTCATCCTATGCAATGGCTCAAAGAGTTGGAATGGTCTTTGACGCCGGTGGAAAAAACGATAGAAGTTTTAACCAATCTGCTTGGGAAGGCGCCGTCAAAGCAGAAAAGGAACTGGGAATCACTCTCAAAGACGTTGAGCCCGGAGACACCAGTGCCGTCGAAGAAGCCATGAGGGCTTTTGCTGCGGAAGGTTACGACATTGTATTTGGTATCGGATTCGCAAATGCCCCTTCCATTGAGAATGTTGCCAAGGAATTCCCCAAGGTTAACTTTGCTATTGTTGATGCTGTGGTTAATCTGCCTAACGTATCGTCACTTCTTTTCAAAGAGCATGAAGGTTCTTATCTGGTTGGGATGATTGCCGCCATGAGATCCCGAATTGTCAACGGCAAGCGAGTCGTAGGTTTTATCGGCGGTATGGAAATACCTCTCATTCATAAGTTTGAAGTAGGCTACCGGGAAGGTGCCCGCCGAATTTATCCCGATATCGACGTGGTTGTAAACTATGTTGGTAATACACCTACTGCCTGGAATGATCCTGCAAAAGCCAAGGAAATTGCCAAAGCTCAAATAGGAAAAGGTGCTTCCGTAATTTATGCAGCTGCCGGTGGTTCCGGAAACGGACTATTCGATGCTTTGAAAGAGAACAACGGTCGAGGCGCATGTCTCCCCAAATTTAGCGGCCGAGCCAGAACAGACTCCTGCATTTACGGAATCGGTGTTGACTCCAACCAAAATTACATTATTCCCGGTCAGATTGTCACTTCCATGTTGAAGCGGGTTGATGTGGCTGTTTATGATACCATCAAAAGCGTGAAAAACGGCAACCTGAAAGCCGGAATCACTGTTTTCGGTCTGGAAAACAACGGTGTCGGATATGCAATGGATCAGTACAATGCGAAACTGGTAAACAAAAAAATGAGACGAGTTGTTGATCAGTATCGGCAAAAGATTATCAACGGTGAAATCTCAGTTCCGGATAAGAGATAAATAAAATCGATCAGTCATTCATTCGCTACGAGGAATGACTGATCTTTTGGCATTTTAGACACAAGGTGTCTGTATCAGCTTAGAACCTGCACTTTACAGGATTTGATTCAATGCACTTACAGCTTGAAACCCTCTCCTGAAAACTCACACCATAAACCACCTATGCACGCTGTACGACTCAAATCTATTACCAAACGTTTCGGGACTGTATTGGCCAACGATGCTGTGGATATCGACGTCAAAGAAGGGTCGATCCATGCTATCATCGGAGAAAACGGCGCAGGGAAAACCACGATCATGGAAATTCTCTACGGATTTTACCAGGCTAATTCCGGAGAGATTGAATTGCATGGAGAGAAGGTGCATATTTCCAATCCGCATGATGCCATCCATCATGGGATAGGAATGGTGCATCAGCATTTTATGCTGATTCCTCCCATGTCAGTGGCTGAAAACATTATTCTTGGAATAGAACCGACCAATTCAGCGGGTGTATTGAAGCTAAGTGAAGCAGAAAAGAAGATCGAAAGGCTGTCTGAAGAATATGGACTCCACATCGATCCCCAGGCCAAGGTGGAGAGCCTTTCTGTCGGTCTTGAACAACGAGTCGAAATATTAAAAGCCCTATACCGAGACGTCAATATCCTGATTCTGGATGAACCCACCGCCGTACTTACCCCACTTGAAGTTAAAGAGTTCTTCCAAATCCTCAGAACCTTAAAAGAACAAGGCAAGACCATCATTCTGATCACTCATAAACTTGAAGAAGTCCTGGAAGTGTCAGACCAGATAACTGTCATGAGAAACGGGAAAAAGGTGGGAGATTTACCCACCAGCGAGGCTACAGCGGAAATTCTAGCCAATATGATGGTAGGACGGGAAGTGCTGCTCCGTGTTAACAAACCTGCTGTGGATAGAGGTGAAGTGGTTCTAAAGGTTGAGGACCTGTACGTGGAGACCGATGGTAAACCGCGCCTGAAAAATGTATCATTTGAAGTACATGAGGGTGAAATTCTTGGCGTCGCCGGTGTGGAAGGTAATGGTCAAACAGAGTTGATTGAAGCACTCACAGGACTTAGACATTCCAACTCGGGAAGTGTGTGGTACATGGGGGAAGATGTGACCAATCGTTCCGCAAGAAAGCTCAGGGAAACCCGAACAGCTCATGTCCCAGCCAACCGAAAGGCACACGGCTATGTTGCTTCCTATTCAAATGCCGATAACCTGATTCTGGGGTTTCACCACATGGAACCCTTTTGCAAGAAAAATGGTTTTCTCAATCAGACTGTTATTGAGGAAAACGCCAAATCATTGATAGAGAAATTTGATGTCAGGCCCCCGATCAGTGAGATACCCACCAGCTCGCTCTCGGGTGGAAATCAGCAAAAGCTGGTTGTGGCCAGGGAGTTTCACAGGGATCCCAAATTGTTGATCATTGCCCAACCAACCAGGGGAGTTGACATCGGCGCTATTGAATTCATCCATAATCAAATCCTGGATCTCAGGGCCAGAAAGGTGGCTATATTGCTCGTATCCGCCGAACTTGAGGAAATCCGATCCCTTTCAGACCGAACCCTGGTTATGTGGGAAGGTGAGGTCGCAGGAGAAGTAACAGCCGAAGAATTCAACATCCAGGAAGTCGGCTTGCTGATGACAGGACAGACAGGATCTTAGATTGATGATTTATGATCTAAGATTTATTTGATCATTAAACTATTTGAAAATTTGTGTATTTTTAAAAAGACTTTATTCAATATTTTTAGAATATAGTGAGAGCCGCAGGCTCACAACCTGTAAATCTTAAATCATAAATCAAAAATGTTCAAAAGAGCCATAGACGTCCTATTCCTGCCGGTTGTGTCGGTATTTGCCGCCATATTGGTTGGTTCTGTATTGATCCTCGCAATTGGGGAAAATCCGCTGGCAGTATATTGGATATTTTTTAAGAATTCTTTGTTTTCCATAAGCGGGATAGGGTATACGCTCTTTTATGCCACACCTTTAATATTCACCGGACTGGCAGTGGCTGTGGGATTTCAATGCGGATTGTTTAACATTGGAGCCGAAGGTCAGCTTTATGTAGCCACCATGGCAGTGACCCTGGTGGCGATATACCTGGGTGGGCTTTCGGCCTGGTTTTTGATTCCGATCTGTTTTGTCACTTCATTTGTAGTCGGCGGACTTTGGGGTGGTATTCCCGGATTCTTAAAAGCCAGGTTTGGCGGTCATGAAGTCATCAATACCATTATGATGAATATGATAGCTTACAGCCTGGTAAATTACCTGGTGGTTGGACCGTTTCATCGTAAAGGTACTTCCGTACTGGAAACCGAGTTTATTTCCGAAGCGGCCCGGATTCCTCGCATGCACGACTTGATTCCAATCATTCCCGAACGAATTCCCCTCAATTTTGGATTTTTTATTGCTCTCCTGGCCTGTCTGGCAACATACCTGCTGTTATGGAAGACCAAGTGGGGGTATGAAATCAGAGCGGTTGGAATTAGCGGCAGTGTTTCAAAATACGCAGGTATCAACGTCAAACGGAACATTGTTCTGGCCATGTTTATTGCAGGCGGCTTTGCCGGAATGGTCGCGATTCATGAAGTCATGGGCTATCGCTACACCTATCATGACAGTTTTTCTCAAGGTGCCGGATTTGTCGGTATTGCAGTGGCGCTACTGGGAAGAAATCATCCGGTTGGTGTAATATTGGCTGCATTGTTATTTGGAGCACTAAACAGGGGCAGTCTTTTTCTGGATCTGCATTTTGATAAACTCTCCAAAGATCTGGTGATGGTATTGCAGGGAACAATCGTTCTCTTTGTGGCGACTGACAAGTTCTTCCGGAAGGTCGTGGACGCTTTCAAATTCAAATCAAAAAACAACGCTGTTTCCGAATAAAAGGCTGAAAGTAGATGGAAAATCAGGTCGACATTAAGGATCCGGAAAAATTCGAAGAGATCATCAAGCGCATACCCAAAAACGATCTGCACGTTCATTTGGACGGGTCAGTAAGGCTGGAAACCATTATCGAGCTTTCCCAAAAGGAAGGGCTGGAGCTCCCCAGTTACACCGTAGAGGGCATGAATGAACTGGTTTTCAAGGATCAATACGCCAACCTGGGGGAATACCTGAAAACATTTGGATATTCCGGTGCTGTCATGCAGAAGCCCGAATACCTGGAACAGATTTCCTATGAGCTGGCTATCGATAACCAGAATGAGGGAGTACGCTACATCGAAGTTCGATTTGCTCCTCAACTCCATATTAATGAAAATATGGATATGGAGACCGTTTTAAAATCGGTCAACGCTGGTCTGGAAAGGGCTGAGAAAGAATTTAACCGGCGGCCTCAAGTCAAAAATCAACAAGAGCCTGAATTCCACTATAGCATTATTGTTTGTGCCATGAGGGAGTTTGGCCCCTGGTCGCCATATTTTAGAAACTTTATCGATTCATTTACTTATTCGGATAGAAAAGAGATTTGTCGTCTGGCTTCCCTGGAGCTTGCAAAAGGTGCTGTGAGAATCAGGGACAAAGTTGGATTGCCCATCATGGCTTTCGATCTGGCAGGTGCAGAAGCCGGTAACCCGGCAGCGGATCACTGGCGAGCATATCAATATGCCCATGAAGCGTTTATGCATAAAACGGTGCATGCAGGTGAAGACTATGGTCCGGAATCAATTTTCCAGGCTATCACCGAATGTCATGCCGACCGCATCGGACACGGATATTTTCTCTTTGATGCCACGAAAATAGAGAATCCCGGCATTGCAGACAAAGAAGGTTACATTTCAGATATTACTCAATATATTGCAGACAGACGAATCACCATTGAGATTTGCCTGACCAGTAACCTGCAGACCAATCCATCTGTCAAAAAGATTGAAAACCACACGTTTGCCAAAATGCTGGATGCTCACCTCTCTACCACCTTTTGCACGGACAACCGCACAGTCAGCAAAACAACCGTTACCAATGAAATCCTGCTGGCATTGAACAGTTTTAAAATCAGCAAGAAAGATTTACGAAACTGTATCATCTACGGATTTAAGCGCAGCTTTTTTCCCGGTCGCTATCACCAGAAAAGAAAATATGTGCGCAGCTGCCTGAATTATTACGATAAAATAACCAGGGAATTACCTGAGATCTTTGTTAATAAGAACCAAGTTTGATAAGAACCGAGAAAAACCATGTGGGAAATATTAGATCTTGAATTGTTTGCTTCGGGTGTAAGACTTTCGACTCCTTTAATTCTGGCAGCCCTGGGAGGTATGTTTTCGGAACGCGGTGGTGTTGTAAATATTGCCCTGGAAGGGATTATGATATTTGGCGCTTTTGTGGGCGCTGTCATTGCCTTTGAGACCAGCAATCCCTGGTTCGGGTTGTTAGCAGCGATGTTAGTCGGTGGTCTGGTAGCCCATATTCATGGTATTGCCAGCATCAGGTATCAAGCCGACCAGGTCGTTAGTGCTACGGCTATCAATCTCCTGGCAATCGGAGTTCCGGCTGTTCTGGCCAACGCTTTATACAATTCCACGACTGTTACCCCGAATATTCCTTTGATGCTGCCTATTGTTGAAATACCTGTTATTTCCCAAATCCCGATTTTGAGTACCCTGTTGGGAAAATACTCCATTCTGGTCATATTCGCATACAGCATGGTTCCCATCTCCTGGTTTGTGCTGTTTAAAACAAGTTTTGGACTGCGTTTAAGAGCTGTCGGGGAAAATCCTGAAGCGGCAGACACAGCAGGTATCAACGTTTACCAGATGCGATATTATGGTGTATGGATCAGCGGTCTTCTGGCCGGGCTTGGCGGAGCATTTCTTTCCATTGCCCATGGCAGTTCCTATGTGAGAGATCTTTCTGCAGGACGTGGTTTTATAGCACTTGCCGCCTTGATATTTGGTAAATACCGACCCGGCTTGACCCTGGTTGGCTGCATGTTGTTTGGGATTGCAGATGCTTTTCAAATCAGGGTTCAAGGTGTTATTCCCGTTCCAACCCAGTTCGTGCAGATGTTTCCTTTTATTCTAACCATGGTGGTACTGGCAGGATTTATGGGTAAAACCAGGGTACCGGCAGCTGACGGAATTCCATACGTACAGGCAAAATAAAACAGAATCTAAGCTCAAATCAATTATGAAATCATCACTCTTCGCTTTTACTATTTTCCTGAGTCTTTTCTGTTTTTTAACAGTCTCGACTCCGGTGGCAGCCGATCAAAAAACGGAAGACACCACCGATCTCTCACAAATGGATTGGAGTGATGATCCCGAAGAAGAGGATCTTTCCCAGGAGTCCTGGGCTGACGAAGAGGGAGAATCGGAATCAAGTGGTGAGCTTTCAGATATGAGCTGGGAAGATGAAGAAGGAGAGTATGAAGATACTGAAGCTGTTAAAACCGGCCAGGGAATGAGTCAGGAGGAAGAGCTGGCTTTGGATATCAGGGAGAGACGCATCCATGTTACAGGGTTTCTATTGTTCGTCGGATATATCATTGGTGCCGTGCTAACCGGTTATTTCACCAGAAATCGCAAACTTGCGGTTGATTATCCCCCTGAACTATTGATCTTACTGCATACGGTTTGGCCCATTGAATGGGTATTCATGCTGTTTGCAGGCAAGAAAGTAAGGTAATCATCTATTTCATCGCATACCAGTCCCTGTAACCAATCAGGTACAAAATCCCATCCAGACCAAATGTTGATATGGCCTGCTCAGCCGATTTTTTCACAATCGGCTTGGCTCTAAAAGCTATGCCTAACCCGGCTTTGCTCAGCATTGGCAAGTCATTTGCTCCATCACCCACTGCAATAACCTGCTCCAGATTGATGTTTTCATTTTCCGCGATTTGCTGCAAAAGCCTGGCTTTCATATTGCCATCCACAATTTCACCCAGCACGTTTCCGGTCACTACTCCGTTTTCAATCTCCAGCCGGTTGGCATAGACATAATCAAATCCCAGCCTTTGTTTTAGGACTTCTCCAAAAAAGGTAAAGCCGCCTGAAATGATAGCTGTTGTGAAATTCAATCGTTTTAAGATCGCGATCAGCCGCTCCGCTCCTTCGGTCAAGGGCAACTTGTCAGCAATGGTTTGCAATTTTGATTCATCAAGACCTTTTAACAGCGCCACTCGCTGTTTGAGACTTTCCGTGAAATCGATCTCCCCGCACATGGCCCTCTCGGTAATGGCGGATACCTCATTTCCAACGTTTGCTGCTTTGGCCAGCTCGTCAATCACTTCCACCTCAATCAGTGTGGAATCCATATCGAATGCGACCAGACGGCGATTGCTTCGATAAATATTATCTTCCTGCAGTGCAATATCGATCTCAAGTTCATTTGCCGTCTGCAACAATTCACTCTTCATTTTTTGCTTATCCACAGGATCACCACGAAATGAGAACTCGACACAGGCTTTATTATCGTTCTCCTCAGTATCGAGACGTTTGCGACCGGACAAGCGGTTAATTTTATCAATATTCAGTCCGTTATTGGCAATGATTGCTGAAATTTTAGAAATTTGCCTGGCAGTGATGGTCTGGGCGAGAAGCGTTACGATATTTCTGGGCTTGCCCTGCTCTTCCACCCAGCTGTTATAGAGGTTTTCCGCAATCGGTGTGAATTTGACGTTGATGCCAAGGTTGTGGGCGCAAAACAAAACATCTTTTAAAATTGGGGATGATTTTGATTCGTCGGGAATTTCCACCAGAATTCCCAGGGATAAAGTGTTGTGAATTACCGCCTGCCCGATATCCAGAATATTGGCGTTGTGTCTACCCAGTATTTCCGTAATTGAAGAGGTCAATCCCGGTTTGTCTTCACCAGAGACATTGATAATCATTATTTCGCGCATACGGTTAATTTTGCTTGTTGATATTAAAAGTAAAAGCTGATTACTCTTGGTCCAGTTAATGGATCACTGGTTCCAGATTGAGAATTCGACTGGCAAGCAGCAGGATATCTTCGTGATTACCCGGCAAAATCAAATGATGATTCCCCAATGGATCATCCCTCAGGCTATCTACCGCATTTTGGGGAAATTTAACTTCAATTTGGGTTCTGCACGCCGATGTATACTTGGGGCGGTCCAAAATAGTACCTTCGGTGATAAAAATACGACTGACCGTTTCATCAAGCCGAAAAACCGTTATTTTATCAGACAGGTAGTTTCCTTGGATGGCCGTACCGATTCCGGTTTCATAATGGGTTTTGATTTCAAATTCACTCACTAAATCCGGTGAAATGGTACAATGGGCCAGCAAGCATTTCTCGTATCCAATTTTGGCGACATTTGCCATCCAGGGAACTTGTCCGGTTAAGGCTTTTGCCAATATCATTCCCACAGCACTGACAATATCTCCTTCACAAGCGGTAGGAATGCCTTCCTGATTTAGTTTTGCCAGAGCCAGGCAACCGGAAACGCCTCTGTTTTTTACCAGGGAAAAACATTCGACAGTCAAGGCATCGAACTTTTCTTTTTCGCAGGTTTGTTGGAGCAATGTAAAAACCTGGCCCGCCTTTTCAACATCCTGGGGGTTCCCCCCTGAAAAGGTAGACAAGAAGTTTTCAGGTGCCATTAAATCTTTAAAATCAGGTAACGATTCCCAGGCTACTTTTTTAAGCCGAATGCCAAGAGTGGAATTCAGAATTTCCGGTTTTATTTCCGATGCCACCAACCATTCCGACACTTCGCCAATCAAACCCAATTGTTGATTGCTTACCGATACCAGGGCATTTTTAACCTGATGCAATTGTTCCAGGTATAGCCTGGTTTCATCCTCTTCTCCGTCCAGCAATATGGAAGTGATGTCCATTCTCCGCAACGCGGCTTTTACCTCCATGGCCGAAGCATTTGAGTTGCCGGTGCTGGTAGCCACCAGTACGTAAAACTTTCCTTTTTCTATTCCCGCCAGGGCGGATCGTTCTGAACCACCAGTCAGAAAAAAGAGCACGTCAGGGTCTGAATCGTCAAATTCAATTTTATCTGCAGCGATCAGTGTATTTACAAGCTCCTTACCCTGATCAAACAATTCTTCTTCGGCTCCTTTGTGAGCGAGAAGTTTAATTTTTAACGGTGTCATGATACCTCACTAAATTGCAGCAAGTTAAAGCAAATATAATGTGTTGTACAAAATTATAAAATCGTGATGAATAATTATTCAAATGCATTTTTAACCAGTGTCAAAGGAGAAACAGGGGTATCAGATAGCGCTATAGCCCGATTAAGGTAAGACAAAGCGTTCTGCAACTGCTCCTGTTTGTTGTAGCGAACTTCCATAATCACATCGTCCCTATCTACTTCATCTCCCACTTTTTTCCTGATAACGATACCGACACCAGGATCTATCTTGGAATCCAGCATCATCCTTCCGGCACCGAGGTATACAGCGGATTTTCCTAACAGCAGTGCATCGAGTTTTTCAACAAACCCTTTTTTGTCAGCTTTGACCAGATGCGTTTCAGTGGCAGTCGGCAATTTTGAATAATCATCCAGGGAGCTGGGATCGCCTCCCTGTTTTTCTACGATCTTTTTTAATTTCTCAAAGGCACTCCCATCATCAATAACCCTTTGCACCTGTTGCCTGGCAGACTTCACATCCTGTGCCTTCCCGCCCAAAACGACCATATGGGCTGCCAGCAAGATGCTTAATTCAACAAGATCTTTTTGTTCCGGTAAGGCACTGCCTTTCAGCAAATCAACGGATTCGATCACTTCCAGTGAATTGCCTACATAGCTCCCTAAAGGCTGATTCATGTCGGTGATCAAGGCACTGACCTTTTTCCCCATTTTTTTTCCAATGGAAATCATCAGTTTTGCTAATTCCTCAGCATCTTGCTGAGATTTCATGAAAGCACCCGTGCCTGTCTTCACGTCTAATACCAGGGCATCGACCCCTTCAGCCAGTTTTTTGCTCATGATGCTGGCAGAAATCAGCGATTTATTTTCCACTGTGCACGTCACATCACGAAGGGCATACATCTTCTTGTCTGCCGGTGCAATTTCACTGGTTTGACCGATCAAACAACATCGAAGTTCTTTGACCAATTCACGATAATGATCCAGGGTAAGATTCACATTAAACCCGGGAATCGATTCCAGTTTATCCAGGGTTCCTCCGGTATGACCCAGACCCCTGCCGGAAATCATGGGCACCGGAACATCCAGTGCAGCGCAAATAGGAGCGATGATCAGGGATGTCTTATCCCCGACTCCCCCCGTGGAGTGCTTATCTACCTTGATTCCCTCTACATCGGCAAGATCAACCACTATTCCCGAATGCAGCATGGCTTCTGTCAGCCAGACTGTTTCATCAATGCTTAAGCCGTTCAGAAAAATGGCCATCAGCAATGCTGATATTTGATAATCCGGAATATCTCCTTTGGTATATTGCTCAATAAAAAACCGGATTTCTTCCGAAGTCAGTGGTTGGTTGTCTCGTTTTTTTAACAGAATTTCCTGAAAATGCATGGTTTACTCTCGACAAGTTCAAGGTCATCAATTAAGAAACGATTTCAACCGAAGCAGAAGCCCCGATTCTTGAGGCACCAGCCTCAATCATCCGGTTGGCATCTTCTTTGGTTTTAATACCGCCGCTGGCTTTTACGCCTACGTCATCGCCAACGATTCGTCTCATCAGTGCAATGTCATCAGCCGTGGCTCCGCCATCAGCAAATCCGGTGGACGTTTTGACATAAGCAGCCCCTGCAGACTTTGACAGTGCGCAGGCCACGATTTTTTCGTCTTCATTCAAACTGCTGGCTTCAATAATAACCTTAACAGGATAGGGGCGTGCCGCATCAACCACAGCCTGTATATCTGTCATTACTTTTCTGTAGTTCTTCGCCTTCAGCGCACCAATATTAATCACCATATCGATTTCCCTGGCTCCTGCCTTGATGGCTTCTTTGGTTTCAAAAGCTTTGGATGAGGTCATAGCCGCACCCAGTGGAAATCCAACCACTGCGATTGGCAATGGTGATTTATTTTCCAGAAGACTGGCTGCTAAATCTATATTAGCCGAGTTGAGACAAACCGTTTTAAATCCGTGATCAACCGCCTCTTTGCAAAGCTTTTCTATTTCCTCAACAGTGGCATCCGGTTTCAACAAGGTATGGTCGATATATTGAGACAGGGACTTATCCCCTTCGGTTTTCTTTTTCGTTTCTGTTGATTTTTCCTGCACAGGTTCCTCCGCTTGTCGGTCAAAATGTTCTACAATATTGGATACGAGTCGAGTGAAGTCATCCTTTACCATGGCAGCGACATCAGTGACTTCGTCATGGGACAGCTTGTGATTGCCAATCCCGGCGGCGGCGTTGGTAATGCAACTGATTGCCAGAATTTCCATGCCCATATGATTGGCAATAATTGCCTCCGGGACGGTGCTCATGCCAACAGCATCCGCTCCCAGGGACCTCAGCATTTTGATCTCGGCCGGTGTCTCATAGCTGGGGCCTGTCAGCGCTGCATACACTCCTTCATGCAGATGAATATCCAGGCTTTTGGCTTCTGATCGAGCCAGCTGATGAAGTCTGGTTGAGTACGTTTCAGTCATGTCAGGGAAACGCGGTCCGAGAAGATCCTGATTAGGACCGATCAGCGGGTTGTTGCCCATCAAATTCAAATGATCACGTATCAGCATCAACTCCCCGGCTTTAAAACCCAGGTTGATTCCGCCGACTGCATTGGTCAGGATCAGTTTACTGATCCCCAGGTGTTTAAACACTCTAAAGGGATAAACTACCAAATCAAAAGGATACCCCTCATAATAATGAAACCGGCCATTCATGCAGACCACGTTTTTGTTTTTTAATTCTCCAAAGATTAATTCACCCGCATGCCCTTCCACGGTGGATTTAGCAAAATGTGGAATATCATTGTAAGCAATCGTCACCGGGTTTTGAATCAACTCGGCCAGGGGTCCCAAACCTGAGCCTAACACAATGGCAATCTCAGGTATTTCTTTGCATTTTGATGTAATAAATTCGCCGGTCTCTTTTAATTGGTTGAGCAAATCTGTTTTCATGACGATTGGATCAGAAGGTAGTGTCTCGGTGGTAAGGCGATTTATTGAAATCTGGTTGTCATTCCTGTTGGTCAACAAACAAAATGAGCAGACTAAATCGTCCCTAATTTCAGATGATTCATGTAATAAAGAATAAAGCATATTCTGACCCAACACGGGGCATTCAGGCAATCCATATTGAAGAGTATTTAAGAGCCTGTTTAGCAGTTAGTTTTCATCCCTTGTTTTAGCCAGAAAGCGAATTAGTGCCTGAACAGAAAATCGCTAAATCCTTGTCCAACCTTTCCAGATGCCAGAATTCAACCTTCAGTTTAAGACATAACAATTACAAGCAAAAAAACCGGCTGAGAGCTGATCTCTGAATGCTGAACGCATTGAATATTTAAATGTTGATGGTATTTGTGAACTATAAACACAATTAATCAAATTCAACGACTTTATCACTTATTTTTAACAAACTCCTTGCCAACGGAAATTCCAGGCGGTAGAGTAGCAAGACAATAATTATCCCGAGGTGAATTATGAATGTTACAATCAGGCAACTTGAGATCTTTCTTGAACTCGCACGAAATCCACATTTGGGTAGAGTGGCTGAAAGTATCGGTTTGACTCAATCTGCCGTATCCATGGCAATTAAATCATTGGAAGATGTCCTGGATAAAAAGCTGTTCGATCGAATCAACAAGAAACTAATCCTGAACGAATATGGCAGGATGTTTTTTAGAAAAGTGGAACCGATCGTCGATCAGTTAGGTGAAACCGAAGTACTTTTTCGTGATGAGCACTATTTTGGAGAACTTAAACTGGGCGTGAGTTCTTCTATTGCTAATTATCTGATTCCACAAATTATTTACGGATTCAAAGAGAAGTATAAAAACGTCACCATCTCCATGGCCACCGGAAATACACAACAGATAGTTGCCCTTTTGGAATCCGGAAAAGTGGATATGGGGTTTGTGGAAGGCGAGTTTAACAGTGTTGATGTCATCAAAGAAGTTCTGGGTGACGATGAACTGTACATCGTGACCGGTGATGCGGAACTTGCCGGCGACAAGGTCTACAATATCGAGGAACTGCTGCCCAAAAAGTGGGTTCTCAGGGAAAAAGGATCCGGAACAAGAGAGGTGTTTCTGCATTATCTCAAAGATTATGTGAAAGAGGTAAACGTGTTTATGGAACTGGATCACGCAGGGGGCGTGAAATCGGTTCTTCATAACAAAGATACCCTGGCCTGTTTATCCCAGTATTGTGTCAGAAAAGAACTGGTGAGCGGTCTGCTATACCGAATCAATGTTAAGGATATTCGATTCATGCGTTCCTTTTATACCGTCTGGCATCGAAACAAGATTCTGAGCCCCATTTTACTGGAGTTCATCGAGATGGCAAAAGCTTACAAACGCATTGGGATCTCAGCCTTAAGGAATTTGTAGAACGTTTGTGACCCAAGCCCTGGATATTCAGGTGCTCAACCTTTAACAAAGGAGAACCACTTGATAACCGATGAAATAAAACAAATCTGGCAAGAAGCTGTTACAAACGCCAGGCAAGTAACCGTTCTCACCGGCGCCGGAATATCGGCTGAAAGTGGAATCCCCACTTTCCGGGGACCGGAAGGATACTGGACTATTGGCTCGGAGGAATACCATCCCCAGGAAATGGCTACCATGGCTATGTTCAGTCAACGACCGTTGGAAGTGTGGAAATGGTATTGTTATCGGCGAGCGGTTTGCCTGAATGCTGAGCCAAACCAGGGCCACCTGGCGCTGGTAGACTTGGAACAGAAAGTGGGAGACCGGTTTACCCTAATCACGCAAAATGTTGATGGTATCCATTTAAGAGCTGGAAACAGTGCAAAGCAGACCTTTCAAATTCATGGGAATATCAACTTTATGCGTTGTTCTGTTGAATGCAGTCAGGAGCTGTATCCCGTCCCGGAATTTATTCCTTTCAAACCCGTCTCAAAAGAATTCCCCGAAGACCTGCTGGAACGATTGACCTGTCCGAAATGCGATAGTCGGTCCCGTCCCCATGTGCTTTGGTTTGACGAATCTTACAATGAATTCTTTTATCGCTTTGAAAGTTCCCTGGAAGTTGCTGCCAGAACCGATTTATTGCTGGTCGTTGGCACCTCGGGAGCGACAACACTGCCTAATCACGTTATTCAATTGGTCATTAGAAATGGCGGGTTGGTTTTTGATGTCAATATTGAAGATAACAGCTTCGGTGAACTGGCAAAACAGAATAAAGGATATGCCTTAGCGGGCCCTTCCGGAGAAATTCTTCCCGAACTTGTTTCTATGCTTTAATCGGGTATACAGAAGGAATATCGATCCGGATCAGGAAGCAGAGTATTCTCCTCATCCGGAACCTAAACTCAATTCACATTAATTATGCGGCGTTAATGAGTTCCATTGCCCTGCCTCTTTCATTCGGAAAAAGATCTGAAGGCACAGACTCCCTGCCTAACTGCTTGTAGACAATATAACGCGCACAGGCATCATGATCCACATTACAGAATTTATCTTGAAACGACTTTGAAGTAGACGGTAATTTAGCAACCCCGCTGCTAAACAGCTCACACTTTTCAAAACATTCACATACGGTTGACATAATATCTCTTTTTACTGATTCCGTTAAAACTAATGCCCTGGCTTTCGCCATTTCATTTGGATAAAGGTCTATCGGTACATTGCCTTTTCCTAGGCGCTTCATCACCACATAACGTGCACATTGTGAACTATCTCCTTTACAATACCGCTGTTTATAGACATAGGCTAAAACATTTTTCTTTGCCATTTTATCGTGAAAAAAAGGACATTTTGCTAAACTTTCACAATTTGCCATGAGTAATCCTTATATATCAGGCCCTGAAATCCGGTACGCTACCGATTCTATATAGATTTCAGTGATTGATTGTTATGTTCAGTCTTCATTCCCCCGACACTGACACTGAAACCTCTTATTTTGACTATCAGACAATGAGTCTTTAATGGCACCTGCACTGTGATGTAACTTAGGAAGCAGGTTATATGGACATCGCCTGAAAAAGCTTATTTTAACAAACTTTAGGAATAATAATAAGCTTTCAACTATATTGAATTAATTCTCATTCTGATAGGAATCAATTCCATGAATTGCTCATGAATAAAAGCTTTAGGCATCAGATATCTAGGATTAGAATGAAAAGTGAGAAAGGATCTGGGTGGGGATAAAAGACTGAAAACGGCCTCCTTTTCTTCAGTCTTTTGGTTTAGCGGGAGTATTTACTCAAAGTATTGAATAGTTGCATCCGAAAATACATTGGCTGTTGTGCCGGAACTATTCCGGGAGGAAAGGAGACCCATGACTTCCTGCCAGGTTTTCGCCCAAATGGGACGTCCGAATCCTCCAAACCAGTCTTCATCTGCTTTGCTGCGGTAAGGACTATATAGAATAATCCGTCCAACATCGTTGAGCATGCTTCCCCTGTCAGGACTCCAGAGCTTGCCCCCAATGAACTTTCCGAATCCACCGATAAGAAAATGGGTAATCTGTCCCATCGGTGTGTGCATCACGATCACAAGGTCGCCACCTTTCTTTAAGGTTTTCATTCCAAACAGCCCGGCAATGGTTGCTTCACAAGCCTTAAAATTGGCATTGGCAACCACCACATCCACCTCGGGAATCATTTCAGTCAGATAGATCGGTTTTGCCCTGTCCACCCCTTCGTAATGGGCTTTTATTGGATGACCCACCACCAGATCAATAGTTTCGCATTTACAATTTACCAACGCATCGACAACCACATCCAACCCCGCCATGGTGCATACCTCTTCCATTTCGGATCGCATGACATTGTCTTCAAAGCGCCCCAAACCATCCACGGGATTCAGCCCTTTTCCCAAAAGATCCGCGCCGGTAACAATATGATTACCCAGAATGGTGTCGATCGAAGTTACCCCCGGAAACAAAATCTTGCCGCCACCTCCGTAGCCGTTAAACGGATGAGGTACAATGCAGCCCAAACCGATTTTAAAATCACATTTCATCAATTCGGTATTGACATGAACCTCGGTGTTGCGACTGGTATTCCCCAGGAAGGTGCAGTTTTCATATGCGTTGTGGTTGAAAACCGGATAGGTTTCCACGACCTCTTTTCCCAGTTTTTTCTCAAAATCTATCCTGGTATGTGCTCCATGAGTTCCCAGGGAACAGATAAACCGAATCTGATCGTTTTTGATACCGGCCTGTTTCAGTTCATCCAGAACATAAGGGACAATCTCATATAACCGGGTTCCCCGGCTGATATCATCAAAGAGAATACCGATTTCCTGTTTTCCCCGTGCTGCTTCCCTTATTTTTTTAGTTCCTATCGGTTTTTCAAAAGCGGCTTCAAACCTTTCTCTGGATATCGTCGCCATGGAATCAGCAGGACACCCACAAAAATTCACTGTCCAATCGTCCGGAAAAGTAACCTGAACTTCTTTCTCATCAAACCAGGCTCCCTGCTGTAAATTGAATGATTGTGTCATCTCGCCTCCTCAAACAATAGAATGAATTCACAAAAACTCATTGTTGCACTCTTATCGGTGCTTCACGAAAAGGTTTTGACTTTTTTAAAAGGTAGAATAGCGCACTGTCAAGATATTTATCTCGGTACGCAGAATGGAGTGAACGTGACGTTTTGAGACGTGCCGGATCGTGCTCGTAAACGAAATACACAACTTCTATATTCATGCAATCAGCATTGCACAATAAAATGATTTGGATTTAGTAAAGGAAGATCAAGACAAGACGGACAGAAATGGATAAAATGATAAAGATGATGGGCAACAAGTTGCCCATCCTACAAATGCTCTGGAAGGGATTGTCCGGAATATTTGAATAGGATTGCCTACCCTACACATAGGCTGTTCAGGCAGGCATAGCCGGCACAGACGCCTCCTTCGTTTTGGTCCGATGATTTGGTGCGAACCAGGTAACCAATGTCTTTGTTAAATCGGATAGCCTGACCATCGTGAAAGCAGGCTCCGTAGCGGCCTACCTCACTTACTGTCTGGGTTTCCTCGGCCATTTTGTCGACCACTAAGACAGAGCTCTCCCGGGGAGTGACTATCCTTTCCATCAAAACGTAGGCCTTTTGTTTTTCTTCAGACATTTTATTTATCTCTGTCACCATTTCATCATCATACAAATTGTTCCCACCGCCTTCTCTTTGGGGCTTCAGAACATATTTATGCGGTTCTGCCGTTGCCAGTTCTCTTGCCTTTTGATTACCGATCGGCTCATTTAGATCGTACATGCCGACAAAGGTGGATTTTAATGAATCGGCCTGATCGATTGTCAGATATCGCTCTAATACTCCGGGTTTTGCCAGGATCTGCTGTATTTTTTTGGCTCCGGCGAGTTGCATTCCAACGGATGGGCATTTTACGGCTGATGAATTTTCGACCAGGATTCTTCCCTCCCAGGCTGCCCGTGATTGATAGTCATTAGGTGTGTACCCGGCCCTGAAGTAAACCAAGGCTGCAATTTTGCCTCCAACCACCAGATGCCCCTCTTTCAAAACGCCCTGTTCTGCAATTTGCTCCAGGGAAAGCCGAACAGTGGGAATTCCAAATTTTTCCCAAAGCGAGTACTCCAAACCTCTCTGGTCAAACAAATTCTGCT
>JAKSDL010000674.1 GCA_022360105.1 Pseudomonadota bacterium | reverse complement strand
CCAACCCAAAACCAAGGGTTGAATTCACAAAAGTGGCAAGGAAAATAATCACCAGGATCAACACAGTCTGTATATCAAACATTTCGATAGGTTTTTTTCATGGGATGTAACAGCAAAAAGAATGACTATGGGTTTTGCCGGTTGGGAGGGTGGATATCCAAAATAGCCTGAACTCGGAAAACAATCATTAATTTATCCTAATGTGATACCTCTTCAACGTCAAGACAGTGAGACTTGAGTCTATCTTTTGATGTATGGCTAGCCTGCAATTCAGCAATAAGTTTCTTTACTACAAGGTAGATATAACCAAAATCAGCAAGCTGACCGAGCACTATATAATTACGCTAATCCCAATTCTATTCTTTAAGAAGGAAAGTTAGTAGTTGCAATGATAGGAGATACACAGGAAGGAGACATCATTAAAAAGATCGAACTTAGCCACGCTAATACTCTTCTTCCATAGATAAGAAATTATTAAAAGGATCAAGGAAATAAACGTTATAGTTCGTTCCAGGCTTTATTAAGTCAGACGGAAAGGGCCAAAAGAAGGATTGATTGGTTTCGGTAATAACGAGGTGTTTAGTATGACTTCTCATTTCAAAATGAATGGTACCTGTGGTTTTTTTTACTTTTCCCTTAATGATGCTATTCAAGTTTTTTACAAAAAAGAAAAGAGAAAACAAGATTAAACAGCCAGCTACAGAGACCATAGCGATGACTTGACCAGTTTTAAAAGATCTATCGTTTACAATAAAAACTCCCAAGCCAAGTGCAAAAATTAGTGCGAAGGTTGTCGTAGCCAGCATTTTTGAACCGCGCATTATTTTTGATTTTTGCCCGTCACTTAAAATTCCTGAGCGATTTAACACCAGGTCGTTCTCACTGAATTTCAACGCATGCATAGCTTGTTGATTCATAAAATCTCTCCGGTAATCCTTTCAGTCGTTTTTTACACCTTTGAATACTTCAAATCCGACCTTATCAAGTGATATGGAAATGGCATCTTTTGCGGACTTCTTTATTCTTTCCTGCATCTCCTTTCTTTCTTTTTCCGAGTTTTCAGTTAGTTCATTGGTGATAGTAGCAATCAGTTCATTCAGGCTTTTTCCCTGGTTTTCAGGCTTATCCAACAGTGTGGTTATCTTTTTTAAGTAACCGCTAACTTCTTGTATAGACTCTTGTGCCTGTCCATCAGTAATGTATTTTTCTATACCCTTAGCCAACTCAGCAGCGTTTTCATTCTTTCTAATACTTTCAATTGAAGTTGTGGTTGGTTGACCAAACATTTGTGAAACCAAATGCTGGTATTGATCAATTTGGTGTGCCGTGCTTTTTTTTCGCAACGAGTCGTCAGGAGGCAAAATATCGTGAAATGCTTTCAGTTCCATGAACGCGTTTTTTGCATCTTCCATGGTATTTTCCAATTCTTCTTCTAAATGCTTCCATATTTGATTTTTTGAAGTACTGAATTTTCCAATGGAATCAGGATCAACCATTTTTGATTCGTTACTCAGTGAAATTATAAGCAACTCTCCTTCCTGAAATTGGTGATTCACTGGTATCAGGAAAAATTTTTTTTTATCTTTAGAAACCCAGATAGCTTTTTGCACGATTCTTTTCTATAAGAAATAGGTGGTAAAAATGATTAAAACACGGATTTTCCATTGAGGTCGAACATGTCGATTTGTTTTTGTTTAAAAACAACTTTCAAAGCACCGCTTCCATTTTTATCAAGGTGAATCAATTTTTTATCTGAAACCGTTACTACCAGTAACCAGTCTGTTTTAATGTTTCCCAGGCCAAGAGTCTGTAGTTTATTTTCCCATAATAGGCAGTTGGCAAAGCTTTTTTCTGGAGATTAATTGGATTTGAAAAATTGATGATATTTTTTGTCTTGATCCTCAAAACATCTTGATTCAGACTTTTGATCAGCTATTTTGAAATAATTCTTTGCTTCGGTCTCCTTTCCAGACTCAAAGGCAACTTTTCCTAATAGAAATTCCCTTTCTCCACTATCAATTCTATTTAATGCGCAATCGAAAATAGTTTCGGCCCAGTCCTCTGCTTTCTTATAATCTTCCATCAACAAATAGGTCTCACTGAGATATAAAGCAATATAAAAGCTATCGTCCCATGATCCTTTAGGCTTAGGCAGAATATCCCATGCATCTGCCAGGTATTCAATTGACTTGGGAAAATCCTGTTTATCATATTCTTGATTGCTTTTATCCATTAACTCATCAACTTGTTTTTTTAAAGACGGTTCCAAAACAGCCATTATTATACCTTTCAAATAATATCTTTTATGTGGTTGAAATATTTTATGTCTTCCTCATCAAATATCTTTTTCCCATCAAGCATATAGGCTTTAAGCAAGTATTCTTTGGCTTTATTTGAATCTCCATTCTCAAATAAGGATTCCCCTAAACGAAGTAATACATAGGGATTGGATAGACCGCCCGGACAATTCAGAACATTGTAAAAATTATCAGTTGCCTTTGAGAAGTCCTCCAGAAAAAAATACGCATCGCCTATAGCCGTGTAAATCCAAGTACTAGCTTCCCAATCTGTTTTGGGTGAAGGAACAAGATCAAGAGCTTTTGTATAAATATCTACAGCTTTGTTATAATCACCATTTTCAATGTATTGATCGCCCTGATCACACAATTCGATTATTTTATCGTAGATTTGATCGGTTAATTCCATGAGTTTACGAAATGTTTTAAGGAGGATCCTGGTAGTTGATACCTAATCTTGCCCCTTGTGAACGATTGTAACTAAAATGCTCAAGATAGTAGTTACTGCTGTCAAGCATCCACGCTCTCACCTCTTTCGATTTTGGACCAAAAAACCGACCAATATCATTCCACCAGGTAACAGCATCCACTTTGTGGGACATGTCAGCAAGTGAAATATCGTACCATTGGCTATCCTGTTTTGATTGGAAAAGTGTCCTTCCGCGCTCGGTTTTGACAGTGCCATCAACACGCATTCTTTCAATTACTTCCTGACCGGTCCTGGACTTTTTACCAGGGGTCCGACCCATATACTCCAGTCTTTTACTGGTTGTTTTAGATCCCTGGGTGTTAGTATCTGTTGTATTGCTGGTTTCTTCAACCCTTGTTTCGGTGTCAGCCTTATCCGAAACAGTGTTCTCGTCAACTTTAGTTTCAGTATCAACATCATTTACATTACTTCTGGCATTGGTATCTTCGATATCCTTGTCTGTTTGCGTGTACTGATCTGTTACTGTTGTTTCGTCGACTTTGTTTGTCGCATCAACATCGTCGCTGATTCTGGTGTTTTCAGTCGCATCAACTTGGTTTGTGGTTTCAACCGAATCATTGACGGGCATAGACTCTGTATCAAGATTTTGAGTAATGGAATCGGTGTCCGGATTCTGTGTTGTTTCGGCAGAATCTGAAATCCTGGTGGTTTCAACAGCATCAGCTTGCGTAACGACGTCTGTGTTTGTGGCTTGGCTGGTTCCGGAAACATTTGTTGGGGTGACATCGCCTGCTCCTCTGAATCCGGATTTAATCCTGTTGCCAAACCTGGTTCCCAAACGATGACCAATCCCTTCCAGTCCTGATGGCCCACTGTCAGCCCTAACTGAAGGCCCATCCACGTCCACATCGACTCTTCTGGGTTTGAGTGATCCTACGTTGCCCAGGAAAGATGAAGTAAATGATATGGCTAAACCAAGCAATACACTATCCCAGGTTATGGGTTTGCCTGCAATTAGATCACCCAATAAATTTCCACCAAAATCAAATACAAAATCGAATCCGAAGCGTGTTAAAGCGGGTACAAGGACTGTCGTGGCCGTTTCAGTGAGTGCTTTACCCAAGGCCCCGCCCAGTCCTCCAATGGCCCCTCCAATTGCGCCTGCTATGACGGCTTGCCCAAGATCCTGATACCACTTTTTACCATCGATCAGGTTTCCAACTATCTGCCCTGCCGCACCACTTATAGCCCCGACTATGGCTCCTCCCAGGATGGAGCTAATAAAGAGTGCTGCAGTGGAAGATGCTCCCAAAGCCATTGCAGCACCTGAAATAAACCCGATAACCAAGGGACCCAACACAAGGGCAATAGCAACCGCGACGATTAAAACTACCAGGAACTTGACAACCTTTTTCCACCTGGGTTGCACTTTAGCCTCTGCCTTGTCTTCCTCATCCTTTGAGGTCTCAGGCATCTGGGTATTCATGGAATCAAGGAGGGCAGTTTTAAACGATTCATTGGTGGATTTTAGGCCCTCCTCAAGGTTGTTTAGCAGGTTGACAAACAAATCGTCCGTGCCTTTGCTCATCTCTTTGAAGGCATTCAGAGAGGCCTCGATGGTGGATGTGTTTGCTTGCTGGTGGTTACTCTCCAAGGTTTTGTAAGCATCTTTGGCGTTATTCTTTAAATTCGTGGCAATAATGCTAAATTCATTACCAATATCATTTGAATCGGAAATCCCGGTATCATTCAGGTTTTTGACTCCCTGTGCTGCCTGGGTTCCACCGTTAACCAGGCTATTCCTGGCGGATTGGATAGCAAGATTGGCATTATTATTGACCTGAGAGATAGTGGAGATGAGCGTTTCCTTGCTTCCGAAAAGCATGTTACCAAGATCGGTGGCATCAGGAGATTCTGTGCCGTTCATGCTGTTCTTAAACTGGCTAAGCTCATTGATTAAATTTTGAGCGGCGGTGACAATACCAGTCTTGATTCCGTCAACTGCTTTTTGAAGGTCCCTGTCGATAGCCGCAATCTGGCGATTACCGAACGCGTGGAGCATTGCTGTTTGAGCTGAATTCTGCTGAGTCAATAAATCCAATGTTTTGTTTTTTGCTTCCTCAGCAGTTTTAATGAGGGAATCCCGGGTTTCCTTTAGTTTATCCAGTGCTTGCTTCTCAGCAGTATTGATCCCATCGATGGATACCCGGTGATGATTCAACAAAGCGTCTTTGGCACTTTCGCCAAGGTTTTTGACGGTATCATAGTCGTTTTCCTTTCCGGGGCCTTTTAGCAGTTTATCTGCCTGCTCCATTCCGGCATTGACAAACGATTCGTTGTAACCTTTTCCAACTGCTTTCTTGGCATCCGATCTGGCTTTCAGCTTATTGTATGTGAAGGGGCCATCGAGAAAGTTATCATCAACTTTTTCAACACCATCCATCATTGCATCGGCGTCTGCTATCTGCTTGTTTTCAGCTTGCTGCCCAACATCGATTCCTGTCTGTTTTAGAGCTTCAACACCTTTAATGTAAATGCTATCAATGACCGGGTATTGTGCGGCCATTTTTCCATCAATTTTTGCCAACTCAGTTTGGTATTCCGTGTTGACTTTTTGTCTTGATGTAACTGCTCGTGATTTAATAACAGATTCCTGGGCAATGAAATCGTTTCGAATGCTGCTGATAGCATTAACGGAATTCTGCAAAACACCAGATTTTAGCAGAATTATAGATGAACCAATTCGGTTAACTTCTTCGCTGACCTTATTCCTAATCGTCTGCTTTGCTGTGTTGGCACTGGCAATCAGATTGGAAGAAACAGTCCGTGCTCTTTGAATAAGTGAACTTACCTGTCCGCTACCGTAATTAAGAAAACTATTGGCTGCTTCTGTGGCAAGTCGATGGTTGCTGAAAAGTTCTAGAGCTTGGTTTTGTGGAAGTTTTGCCGTATTTGGCTGGTTGAATTGGATGGGTGTGGATTTTAGGGTTGCCAGATTGGTGACAACTCCTTCCAGGTTTGTTTTAGGAGCCTGATCACCAGTATTAGCGGGTATGCTTCCTCCACCAGCATTAGGTGGTGGCGCGGCTCCATTCTTTTGCAGATTGTCCGGTTCCTTAGGTTTATCTGTTTGCTCTTTGTCTTCTTCTTTTTTAGATTGATCGAGTACTTTGTTATCATCTCCGTTTACTGCATGGTTTACTTCATCGAGGGTTTGATTCAGGGGAGAATCTTTTGGTTTTACGGACTCGTCACCTGTTTTAGCCTGGACGGTATCTGTCACGATTTGCTTGTCAACAGAAACAGGGAGATTGTCTTCATTGATAGTGCCGTTGTCGCCACCTACCAGTGTACCATCATTACTTTCCGGATTGTCTGCTTTGTTTGGATAAACAGAAACATCAGGCATACGCATGATTTGTTCGGAAACACTG
>JAKSDL010000760.1 GCA_022360105.1 Pseudomonadota bacterium | reverse complement strand
CAAACATATTTTGATTACTCCCATTGGGGCGGTATCCAAAAGCTGGTTGAGATGTGCAACGGACAGGGCATCTGTCGGGCACAGGTATCAGGCACCATGTGCCCATCTTATCGTGCAACCCTTGAGGAAAAAGATTCGACCCGGGGAAGGGCCAATACTCTTCGTAATGCCATGACCGGTTACCTGGGCAAAGATGGCTTTTTAAGCGAAGCCGTTAAGGAGGCATTGGATCTATGCCTGGAATGTAAGGCTTGCCGAGAGGAGTGTTCCAGTCGGGTGGATATGGCTAAGTTGAAATCCGAATTTCTGGCCTTATACCAGGAACGTCATGGTACTCCCTTGAGAAGCAGACTGTTTGCGATGATGCCTTTCTCCAGCAGATTGGGAAGTAAAGCACCGCGTTTATTCAATGCGTTATACAGAAACTCGCTCTTCCGGGGGCTGCTGGATAGTACTGTCAAAATAGACAAACGTCGTGAACTGCCACTATTGGCTCATCAAACCTTCAAAAACTGGTTTGAAAATCACAAAACTGCAACAGGAAAAAATCAAAAACAGGTTCTATTATGGGACGATTGTCATTTAAGTTATCATGAACCAAATATCGGTGTTGCAGCAGTCGAGGTGCTTGAGGCTGCCGGTTATGACGTTTTACTACCTGAAAAGTCCAAGTGCTGCGGACGTCCCATGATATCAAAGGGGTTGTTAAAAGAAGCGAAAACCAATGCTCTTCATAATGTGGCAATCCTTGCAACCTATGCTAAACAAGGTATTCCCATCATCGGTGTGGAACCTAGCTGCATCGCCACCATGCGTGATGAGTATCCGGGTCTTTTGCAATCTGAAGAAGCCGACCTGGTCGCTGAAAACGCCTTCTTTTTTGAAGAATTTATGGTTAACGAAAAGCGCAAGGGCCAACTTGGGTTGGAACTTACAGAAAAAGGCCAGCCCCAAGCAATCAAGGTCCATACCCATTGTTATCAGAAAGCATTTGGAACTGCTGCCAAGGTGATCGAAATGCTCGGGTTAATCAAGAACGCAACCATCAGCGAAATAAACAGCGGTTGTTGCGGTATGGCCGGTTCATTCGGATATGAAAAAGAGCACTATGATATCTCCATGGAGATCGGGGAACTCTCCCTGTTTCCGGCTGTAAGAAACTCAGATTCAAACACCATCATCGCTGCCGCCGGCACTTCCTGCCGCCAACAAATCAAAGACGGCACCTCCAGAAAACCCCTTCACCCCATCGAGATTCTGGCTTCTGCTTTAAAGTAAATCTTTTAGGTATTCTTTGGTAACCATGGGGTGCTGGCCTTGGCACATGGCATTATGCAGCTCTTGGAATACCATCCGCTCGAAGATTGCT
>JAKSDL010000595.1 GCA_022360105.1 Pseudomonadota bacterium | reverse complement strand
CGGAATATGCAGCAACAATTGGAACAAAACGGTCTCTTGCTGGACCTGGGACTGACCGATGACGGACGCTTTTTTGTGGAGCATGCCGAATACGGCTCGGAACCGAGCTTTGGGGCTATCGCGTCAATTGCAGGTATTCTGACCGATGAAGAAAACGTGTTGCAGGAAGCGGTTCAGGGCGTGGATGTCCAGGGAACCATAGGGGGTGAACTGGCTCACGGGGAAGGACAATACCTGACTGCAGCCAGGGGTACTCGGGCTGATGGCACCACCATCAAGTACGAAGGCGAAGTCAAAACCAAACCCCAGGTGGATGACAAGGGACAACCGCTGCTGGATGAAACAGGTAAACCACTGCCACCGGTGCCCACCACAGAGGGATCGGTCTATGTGGCCAATAACAGCCTGAATTTCCAGGTGGGACCCAACCAGGACCAGACGGCCTCGGTATCTCTACCCAATGTGAATACCCATGTTCTCTCCAAACTGGTGAAGAACGACAGTGGGTACCAAAGTCTGTCGGATCTGGATGTGACGACCTACCAGGGAGCCCAGGATGCCTTGAAACTGATCGATCAGGCGATTTACGAAGTCAGTGCGGCCAGGGGAAACCTGGGAGCGTTCCAGAAAAATACCCTGGAAACCAATCTCAACAACCTGAGATACGCATCCGAGAACCTGATTTCAGCAGAATCGGTGATCAGGGATACCGATATGGCAGCGGAGATGTCCGAATTCACCAAGCAGCAGATCCTGCTGGCCAGTGGTACCGCCATGCTGGGTCAGGCGAACCAGACACCAAAGGCGGTGCTCTCGCTGCTTAATGCGCAGTAGAGGGGCAGGTATAAGGTTGAAGGCTGAAGACTGAAGACTGAAGGGGGGATTAGGTTTGAGGGGTTTAGGCTGAAGACTGAAGGGCTTCGGTATTAGGAATGGAGGATTGGTCCGGGGGAGGGGCGCTCTCGGGCCAGTACATTAACAAATGATTATTAGCAATTGATTATTGATTATTAGAAAAGAACGAATTGGATTTGTTAGGAAAAACAATAATCAATAATCAATGGTTAATAATCAACTAGTAACGATGAAGCAGCCTTTATGGCTGCCAAACGAAAACGCGCACGGCTGGCAAAGCCTGCCCGTGCGGCAGATGACCGGTGAGCTGGTGGTATCAAGTTCATCACTTAAACTGACACAGTGTTTTGAATCGGTATTCTAAGGAATACCCAACCAAACGTCGCCGACAAGGATGTCACAGACGTTGTTAACAAGGGAGAAAAGGAATGGCTCAGGGAAGACCATACCAGGCATATCAAACCGCTTCGGTAACCACATCCAACCAGAAGCAGCTGATTATCATGCTGTATGACGGCATGGATCGCTTTTTATCGAAATCGGTCAAAGCGATTAAGGGGGGGGATATCGAATCCGCCCATACCTATCTGCACCGCACCGGGCAGATTCTCTTGGAATTGCTCAGTACCTTGCGTGAAGACAAGGGAGGGGAGATTGCCGGCAACTTGAAACGGATCTATGTGTTCTGTTACGAGCAGGTGGTGATTGCCAACCTCAAAAAGGATATCCGCATGATACGAGGTATTCAGGAAGTCCTGGCCAACCTGAGAGGAGCCTGGAAACAGATCGGTGCCAAGGAGGTGTCTTTAAACACTGGAACGGATGCGTTCCAGAAAATCAGGGTGACCGGATGAATTTTCAGGACCGCCCGGTCGACAAGGAGGTTAACCTCGCGGTCCTGACAGGAACCCCTTTTGTGTAGGGTGTAATGTGATCATTGAAACAGGCAGTCATTTTTAAAACGACACCGGTTTCTTTGAAACCAGCAGGGTGAAGTGGGTCAGTCCCTCTACCTGGAGAGGAAAACAGGTGTGTGAAGTCCTGTCATTTATCTCCATAGGTGTCAGAGGGGGGAGTCCATCACACCCCAGCGTCGTTCAGAGAACTTTTGCCGCCACCCATCCGTCTTACGGATTGGGAGGTGACAGGTTCATTGACAAACAAGCCACAGGAGGAAAATCGATAAGAGTTTTCTGAATGAGGCTGGGGCGGAGCACCGCCATCGATTTCAAAGAAAACGCGTGAGACATGGTTAACACAGGGATGCGTTTACAATCAAGGAGGCAATTATGTCACTGAGAATTAATCACAATACGGCCGCATTGAATGCCCACCGTAATTTGGTGCAAAACGATGCCAGGCTGGGGAAAACGTTGGAGCATTTATCCAGCGGACTCAAAGTCAACCGGGCTGCCGACGGACCGGCAACCCTGGTGATTTCGGAACAATTACGAGGCCAGATCGCAGGGCTCAAACAGGCGGTGATGAACTCCGAAGCCGGGGTGGCGCTGGTCCAAACAGCGGAAGCCTCACTCAATGAAACCAACCAGCTCTTGGTCAGCATGAGGCAACTCGCCATTCATGCCGCCAACGAGGGGGTGAATGATAGGGTCATGCTGGAGGCGGATCAGGCGGAATTTATCAATGCCGTGGAAAGTATCGACCGCATCTCCAAAACCTGCGAATTCGGAACCAAGAAATTACTGGATGGCAGTAACGGAATCAACGGTTTGACCGGTGGAGAAGACCTCACCTTTGTCAAAGCAGGAACCAGAACCCAATCCTCACCCCAGAGCGGGTACGCGGTGGAGGTGATCCAGGAAGGAACCCAGTCCCAAATCACGGGGACCGTGGCCTTAACCCCGGATCTCATCGACCAGGGAGAGACTTTGTATTTAATGGAGGGCTCCAAATCCCTGGAATTTAGTACCACCATGGGGGATTCCCTGGATAAGGTTCGAAATAAATTGAATACCGCCATTGAAGAGGCAGGCTTAGCCCTGGATGTTTACTTTGATGCCATGGGGCGCTTAACGGTTACTCACCAGGAATATGGCTCGGCTCACACCTTTAGTGTGATCAGTTCCACCTCTGGGGTATTGTCTGAAAAAGCGGATACCCCGGTCTGGGTCCAAAACGGACTGGATATCCAGGGAACCATTGGGGGTGAAGTCTGCGAAGGACGCGGTCAAACCTTGATTGGTGCCAAGGGAACCACGGTAGAAGAACTGGCTGTTCGGTACACAGGCATTGCTGATCCCTTTGATCCGGAGGTGGGTCGGGTGGTGTTGGATTCCAATGCCCTGGTCTTCCAGATCGGAGGTAACCGTAACCAGGTGGTAAAAGTGGTACTGCCCAATACGAGATCCGACCGTCTGGCTCGTGATATCAACAACGAAAGCGGGTATCAGAGTATTCGTGATATTGATCTGACGACCTTTCAGGGAGCACAGGACGCCTTGCTGTTGATCGATGCAGCGATAGATGAAGTGACCTCAGCCCGGGCTGATCTGGGTGCGGTGCAAAAGAACGCTTTGGAGTCGAATATCACCAGTTTGAGTATTGCCAAGGAGAACTTAATTAATGCTGAATCGGTGATTCGCGATACCGATATGGCAGCTGAGATGTCTGAATTCACCAGAAATCAGATCATGACACAATCAGCCACAGCCATGCTGGCTCAGGCAAACCAAACACCGAACAACGTACTGGCTCTGTTGCAGTAATGAATTGAAGAAGATTGGTAAGAAAGTTCCTAATAATTTGAAAGGGTCTTTTCGATTGGCCAATCCGAGTTAATTGCTGCTGACGCAGCTCACAATCATTGAGGTTTTCAAATTACGGGAAAAGACACATAGCAATTAATGAACGCAAAAACTATTTCGATGGATCATTTTTTAGATGAATGGAATGGACCACCAGAAATACTGTAGAGAGTATATCTGCTTAGAGTCACAGCTATACGTATCAGTATGGTTGATTAGTTTTTATGATGAGTAGTTGAATCATATTTTTCTTAATACAAAGGCATGCCTCCAGGCAAATTTTTAAGACTGGAAAATAAGCATGACCTCACAGATAACTGAGGAGGAATAGTTTTAAGTGTATGTCGAGGAGAAAAGAAAACTCTATTTGAGTTAAACACCTGTTACTTAAATAGCCAGGGAAGGCAAAATTAAGTGGAGGAACCGGAGTAGATTTCAATTCGGCATGTGAAGTAAATGACAAACAATGGATGTTGATTTGTCAAATTCGAGGACGCAAAGAAACAGGAGGACGTTTTGATGCCATATAACAATCAAAATGCGCTCAAGTTGGAAAATCTGGTGAACGAGGCGGGTCGTCCAAAGGACACCTTTAAAAAAGCATCATCAGATCCATTATTGGCAATGGAGTATGTTTCCCCGGTGAACCAGGGAAGGTTTTCCACCATTGGCAGGCTGGAAAGCGGGGTTTCCTTACTTCAATCTGCACAACTTGGGATAGAAAAAACAAAACAATGGCTCCAGGAAATCAGGCAGTTTCTGGAAGAGAATGATCACGGTACCCATTCGACCAATGTGCCGATCTCTGTGGTTAATCGGTTCATAGAAGATCGTTTGATCATGATTGAAAATCTGGTGGGGACTTCAAAATTTCAGGGGCGAAAAGTTCTGGATGGAAGCTATGGAATAAAAGCTAAAACAGAGGGAAAACACCTGAAGTTTGTAAGGGGTTCTGCACGTGTCGCAAGCTCACCGGAAACAGGATTTCCCGTTCAGATTTATCAACCGCCAAAGCCAGCGATTTTGATGGGTAAAGACAAGGTGACGCAAACGGAGGTGGATAAAGAAAAGCTGATCGCTCTGAACGATGGTTCGCAGGATGTGAGGTATCGAATAAGGAATGATGAAACTCCGGATTCCCTGGTTAGAAACCTGCGGGAATGTCTGCTGGAACATCATATTGACGTCGAAGTTTTCCGAACTCAAGATGATAGGTTGTTTTTCCGGCACAACCAATTAGGTTCGAAAAACAGCTTCAAAGGCATGAGTTACAAAAGCCGGTTGATTTCGGATATTCCGGGACAATATATGTCATCTACACCGGGGATTGATATCGCAGGGACAATAGGGTCCGAAAGTGCTCATGGTGACGGTGGATTCCTAATGGGAGACAAGGGGAACAAATATACCGATGGCCTGGTGGTGTTCTACAACGGTACGGTGGATTTTCCAGGGCAGGTTGTCGGAGAAGTCCATACCGTGCAAAACGGCATTGCTATTCCACTTGATTCAGCGGAATCAGCCATGGAAATGCTTAGTCTGCCTTCAATAGATCCGAACACGCTCGCCGTAGGTGTCACAAACTGCAGTGGATATGAAAATCTGCGATCTGTGCGAGTGATAAAGGACAATGAACGGTTTGATGCCCTGAAAATGGTGATTTGGAGTATTGTGTATCTCCAGTTCCTGGCTAAAGAGCTGAAACAGAAAGAAAATGAGTACGTTGAAAGAACTCTGGACATGCTAAAAGGAAGCACTGCGCCTTTTGTGGTCAACGATGATGCCCTCTTTCTATCAAAAGACAAAGCTGAGGATATGATCGATCAGATTAATGCGATGTTGAAAAAGTAGCGGGAGTAGTGCGCCCGGAATATTCCGGATGG
>JAKSDL010000339.1 GCA_022360105.1 Pseudomonadota bacterium | reverse complement strand
TTGTCGAATCGCTTTAACAGATGATTCATCAGCAATTTCCAGGAGAACGTTAAGTACATGGATTTGAAGATCCGGATTGTTTTTTTGTAAAGCTTTGGTTAGCGAAGGTATAGCTTTGCTTCCAAGGCGTGAGAGTTTGCTTTTACCCAGAATACGAGTCTCTGCGTTGGAAGATTCCAGGGATTTGGGCAGATAATCAAAGGATTGTTCCGTGTCCAGGTTTGTCAATATATCAAAGATTTTTTCATCAAGCTTGGAAGAATTTCCAAAGGTATTGGATAATTCTTCCAGCGCTTTACTGGTTCCGATTTTTCCTAAAGAAATGACAGCTTCGTTTTGTATGGATTCAATGGAACCGGGGATAACTTCCGCCAGGGATGCTACTGCATTTTCATCTTTCAAGTTTCCCAATGTTTTCAGGATGGCCAGTTGAAGATCAATTTCTATGTTTTGAGTTAGAAACTGTCGCAAGTGGGGAAGTGCTTCCCGGATTTTTTCTTTTTCAACCAGACCCACCAAGACAATGGTCTCGGGAGTGATATCAACCAGGCATTTGACGATTCGGCCGGGATTGGCAGCAGACTTTTCCAGCAGGAGACCCTTTAACTGGGGTGTTTCAGCAACAAGAGTCGGATGTTTGTAGCTTAAATAAGCAAGGATGGGAATGGCAAAATCGTCATCCATGTTTGCCAATTCAGACAGAATTCGATTTCTCTCGGTGATGTCAATCTCTTCCAGGCAATCTATGATGACTTTGGCCTTGATCAGATCTTTGCTTTTGTAGTTTGCCAGAAATTCATCCAGCGCGAGATGTTTTTCCATACTCGAATATCCAATTTATAAAGTGATTCTGCGGACTTGTACGATATACTCCTCTGTTCAGAACAAAGGAAGATAACAACCATGATACGGCTTTACGAAATAAATATCAAATCTTTTGGAATATTAAATTAATTATTGAATTGGAAACTATTCAAAACCAAGGTTAAAGATGAGGACGTTTTGGTTGAGTTGAACACACATGATATCTGCTTGACATATCTGCCTAAAAATATGCTATTTTAGTAACGTCGTTTGTTTAACGACTGGAAAATTTGTGGGACGCAAACAACCGTATTGAAAAAAGGGCATATAATTCAGACACTAAAGAAAGCTTCTCAGAGATATGAGTGATGCTGGGACAAAACAGGGGTTGGAAAATCATGAAAAAATTTACAGATTGGTCACTAACCAACAAATTCCTGACAGTGGGAATCGTTATTCTCATTGCTTTTGGACTAAGCCGTTTTTTGATCAGTGCCTATGTTGACAAGCAAGCTGCCATTGATGCCAATGTTACAAAGGCAAGGGCCATTTGTCTCACTGCAGAGTCTGTACGACAGGAGATGGAAGAAAAATGGGAGCAGGAGTTGTTCAATCTCGAACAGCTGCGTGCCTTTATGAAAACAGGCGAACAGGAGAAAATACTCTCATCAATTCCGGTTGTATCTGCCTGGAGAGCTGCCATGCGCAAGTCAGAACAAGGAGGGTATGAATTCCGGGTTCCCAAGTTTGATCCCCGCAGACCGGAAAACATGCCGGATTATGGTCTGGATTACGCCATCGAAGGTCCTGCACTAAACAAAATAAAACGTGAAGACCTTTCCGAGTACTATGTCATTGATGAAAAAATAAACTCAATCAGATACTTCCTTCCGGTCAAGCTAAGTCCGATTTGCATGCATTGTCATGGTGATCCTGAAACCTCCATGGAGCTTTGGGGACTACCGAATGGTCTGGATCCGACCGGAGGTACAATGGAAAACTGGAAAGTCGGGGAGATTCATGGGGCCTTTCAGGTTATCCAGTCGCTGGACAAGGCTGATGAGCAATTTCGTAACCGTTTGATACAAACAGCCCTGGTGCTGGTAGTTGCCATATTTATCGCAATTTTCATTTTTATGTGGGTTTCCCGCTCCATCACCAAACCGATAATAGACGGAGTCAGCTTTGCCCAGCAAATGTCGCAGGGAGATTTAACACGAACCCTGGATATCAAACAGAACGACGAAGTGGGGAGGTTGGCTGAGGCGATGAACCTGATGGTGGCCAACCTGGGTAAAATGCTGAAAGACATTGCTGCCGGAACCAACACCTTGTTTGCTTCTTCAACAGAATTGACAACTATCTCCGGTCAAATGTCTCTTGGAGCGGATCAAACCTCAATGAAATCAAGCACAGTGGCTGCCGCTGCAGAAGAAATGAGTTCCAATATGAGTGCCGTCGCGGCTGCCGTGGAGGAAACCTCGACCAATGTCGGCATGGTAACTTCAGCTGCGGATGCGATGTCTTCCACCATTAATGAAATCGCGCAGAATTCGGAAAAAGCCTTGAGTATTACAGAGCAGGCCGTTTCCCAATCCAAAAATGCATCTGTAAAGGTAAACCAGCTGGGTCAAGCCGCATCTGAAATCGGTGAAGTTACCGAAACCATCACTGAAATTTCCGAAAAGACAGATTTGCTGGCCTTGAATGCTACGATTGAAGCAGCCAGGGCAGGGGATGCAGGTAAAGGTTTTGCGGTGGTGGCTAACGAGATCAAAGAACTGGCTCGTCAGGCGGCTACAGCGACTCACCAGATCAAACAAAAAATACAGGGGATTCAGGACTCTACATCATCTACTATCAGCGAAATCGGAAACATCACTGAAGTCATTGACAATGTGAACGATATTGTTACCACCATTGCGGCTGCCGTTGAAGAACAATCAATTACAACCAAGGAGATTGCAGCCAACATTCTTCAGGCTTCGCAGGGTATTCAGGAAGTATCTCAAAATGTTGCACAGAGCTCGCAAGCAGCCGGCGAAGTAGCTGAAGACATTCTCAATGTCGATAATTCTTCCAAGGAGATGTCTAAAAGCAGTTCGCAGGTCAAGGCCAGTGCTGAGGACCTGGTTGCCCTGGCTGAACAACTGAAGGATATTGTAGAAAAGTTTAAGTTTTAATCATTGCTGCAGTCAGATTTGACTGAGTGTTTACTGAAGCTGTTCAAATGCAGGAAACCGGGCGCTCATTCCTGGTAAGGAAGTCTGTAATTACAGACTGATTAGACGTTTAAACAGATTTATTTATGGAAAGTTGTCTTTGGTTTGTGATAGACTGATCAATATTCCCAAAGTGTATCAGCGAGTGTCGTTGGCTTTGGAGAAGATGATTATTTATCAGTAAGATGTCGATGAAAACGTTAGTTGATGGCAATATCCCCGTTGACTTTGAAAAGAGATTTTTATTGGTCGGTGAATATCACTTTTCCGCAAAACCGTGCAAGGTATCAACAGTATTAGGCTCCTGTGTAACGGTAACCATGTTTGATCCGGTTAAATCCATAGGATCCATGTGTCATGGGTTGCTGCCAAAGTGTCAGAACTATGGAAAATGCAACAAGGATTATAACGAGTGCTTTCGTTATGTTGAATGCTCTATCTGGGCGATGCTTAACGATTTCAAACAGCTGAAAATTCCCAGAAGCCGGCTACAGGTTAAGGTATTTGGAGGAGCTACAATCATATATGATAATGTCAGGAAAGAGGACAAGTTCCGGGTTGGCAAACGAAACATTGAGGCAGCGTTAAAAGTGATTGAAGAAGCCAAACTAAACGTGGTGGCTTATGATTTTGGAGGTGGTGAGTCCAGAAAACTCACTTTTAGAACCGATACGGGGGAAGTGGTTCTAAAAAGAGATGGTTTGTCAGATGAAACAAGATTTTAGATCAATAAATCATGTTCCCTTAAAAGGACCGGTAATAGGTCTTGTATTCGCTTTCAACCAATGAATAGGGCTTGTAGATAAGTAAAAAGAATTTAAAAGAAGCCATCTTAAGAAAGGAATAAAACGGAGTTGCAATCGCCCCGGCAATCGCTATTCTCAAAACCGGGTTGTCCATTGTCCACAATACAAGTACTGGCAAAATCACCACAAACACTACTTCGACAGCAATTCTGAAGGTGAAAAACAGCCAGGCACCCACAAAAACCCTGCCGCTGAGTAATAGTTGGAAAAACAATCCAAGTTTTTCTTTAAAATTTCCTTTTGAAATCACAGCCAGTTTGGAAGAAAAGGAAAATCCAGCCATGGTAATGGGCAGAATCAGACCAGCGATTCCCACAAATAGAAATAGAGAATAGACAGCCTGGTGCTGATTCCAGGCATACATCCCACAAAGATAAGCTCCAAGTATCCATAGACCTGTTAATAACACCATGGTGCCTACAGCCAGAGCGTCCCATAACACCTGTTTGCCTTGTATCACGAGAAGTGAGGCGGCAAGTCCAAAAGTTCCACGCTCATCCCGATGCATCCTTCTCATGTCACTTGAAGGCCACATGGAAATCAGTTGCTTAAACAAAAAGAGCACAACCATTACCAGCAAGGTCCTGTAATCGGTTATCCAGTCCATCAAAACAATTGGGAACTCATCGAACAGATATTCTGCTACCTGGATGCTCAGTGTCTCAAACTTGGGTAAACTGAAGGTCAACTGCTTTGATTTACTTAGATATTTGAGCAGCCTGTCAGCCAGTATCAGGACAAATATAAGCAGGAAAAAAGATTTGTATTTGAACAGATCTGTTAAAGACTGATTGAACAGGATATGCAGCAGTTTTTTCATAACAGGTAAAATAGGTTGTGATATCAATTAAATGGTGGCAAACGGCTGAAAATGGCTCATGTATAAGCGATAAGTCTTTATAAAGTTTTTGCTGAAAATAAAAACAAGCAATACGCCGGGCAATACAATTGCAGACAACGGAGCTGCACCCTCTATGAAAGGAGCCCTGCCGCCGATACATATCGACATGAGTCCAATGGTAATTAAAAACAAACGCCAAAGCAGGCTGAGCTCCCAATACCTGGGCAAGGGAGGGTATTGCTTTTTGTTCTCCACGTAACGGATTTGTGCCGGGATATTTAAAATACGAAAATAGATAAGATGGATGAAGATCCAGGAGAGCAGCATAATTCCCACACTATCGGTAAGCCAATGATGAAGCGTGATGCTTCTTCCCAAAATCATCATCCCTGTCATAATTAAAACGATAACCCCCCAGATCCAGCCAAAAACTTTGATTTTTGTTGAATAATTCGAGTTGGCGATCAGGAAGTAGGACAAGGTGACCAATAAAAAGACTGTTGCTGTATGACCGCTGGGAAAGCTGCCGTAAAAGATACCGTCGGTGACAAATTGAGATCCGAATTCATACCAGGATGAATAGGCTAGCTTTCCGTCCAAGACAAGATAAGGGCGAGCCCGACCCAAAACCCATTTAAAACTGTGAACCAAGCCCAGGCCTGTGAACAGGGAGCAGAAAATCATAAATCCCCAAAATGGTCTGTATCGATCCATTTTAAAAAGTTTTCTTTGTCGCGAGTAGTACAAATAACATCCCAGGTTCACCAATTGCAGAATAATGGCAGGATCTGAAAGACCCGGTTTACTGCCGTTAAACAAAGTCCGTTGCGTTAACTTCCCAAAATCTTCAAAACCCGTGTTATACAACAGTACAGTCCATTGCACATCCATGAATCCCAATGGAATCATGATGACCGGAAACAGCAGGATTAGAAAAACCTGTCCCCAGGGTTTTTGTGAGCGGTTGGCTTCCTTTTCAGACATCATAAGGCATTGGATGTTAAGGATGAGGTTTCCCGGGCTTTTTTCTCAAGGGGAATCAATACTTCTGCAAAAACCGGGTAGTGGTCTGAAATGACAACATCCAGCATTTTAGAATATTGAGGCTGCACCTGGTTCATGGCAAATAAATAGTCAAGCCGGGCGGAAGGTATGTTTGTCATTGGCGGAAAACTGGTGCCAAAGGTGAATCCTCCCCAGAGATGATCATACAGATAAAGATCAGTGCTGATCTCAGCCAGCTTTTTTACCACTGCTGAGCTGGGCGTTGCATTCAGGTCACCGCCAAAGATCACGGGACCTTCGAGTTTTTTCAGATAATCCAGGAAGAAGGCAATTTCTTTTTGCTGGGCTTCCAGTACGTAAAACCCCCAGTTAACAATACTTGGCAATGTTTTATGCCGTGACCGACCAGCAATAAAGCGGACAGAGATGGCATGCACGTTCGTGCCGTTTACATCGATAACGGCATGGGCAAAGGATCGAAAAGGATTCAGATGAATTTTTTCGAGTTTATTGCCTTTATGTAAAGATGCTTGCCGCGTTGGGAAGTTAACTTCATTAAATGACACTACCGGGTACCTGGAAATAATGGCGGTGCTTTCCTGTTGCCCCATATAAAACAACTTGGGAGCAACCTTTTCCCTGAGAGCCGCAATTTGTTCGGGTTTGATGCGGTTCTCCGAAAGCAGGTAGATATCCGCTTTCATATCATTAATCGCTGCAACAATTTCATTAAAACCAAAAGAGTAATAACGAAGGTTTAAAGCTACAATTGATAGTTTTTGAGTAGAACTGTTTTTCGGGAAGGTGAACGATTTTTGTTTAACCAGTGAGGTGTCGCCAAAACTGATAAAAACGAGCAGATAAACCAGTAGTAAGGCTATCACCCTTTTGTAGTAACGGAAAAATAAGTAAATAATAATGGGGGGCAAAAGAAATAGGATAAACCAGAACGGCGGTATATAACCCAGCGCAATCCATTTTGGATGTTTTGGTATGAGTTCGATAGCGACGTTTATCCAAAGGATCGTAAAGCACAAAAACAGCACAACTGCCAGGTTGGCAATCCAACGCCAAAATGATTTGACAACACCTATCATGATTTCATCATTGCTTTTTTTTGACATCAACAGAAATGGCTTTTGATGCCCCTGTATCGTTTGATTTTAAGCTTTTGAAGTTACCTATTTATGAGAGAACTGTCCACATTAGCTAAGGAAAACAAACAATTTCAGCTTGCTGTGCTGCAAAACTCCGGATTTGGATTACCCTGGTTATCATTGTTTGAGTCACCTGTTGTGAAGCAACGGTAATAATTCCATGATATTTGTGTTGTAAAGCGGCTAGTTTGGATATTCTTGAATTTGCGTTGAGAACCGGTTAACATGGTAGGTAGTTCTTTCTTTTCGTGGATAGATAGTGCAAAAACGGAAGGCCGTTGCCACTTCAGCATATTTTTATTTTTCAATTGTATAACAAACAGATCACATGGCTGCGATTGTCTTACCCAAAATCGATACAGAACTAAGTTCAGAAAGTATATTCAATGCTTTTAAGACCAATATAGAAACCTGGTTGAAGCGTGTTGAATCCCTGAGACAGGAAAAAGAGCGGGAAAAATCTCCCGATGTCAAGGATGAGCTTTTTGAATTGGATCAGCTTACGGCATTTCTCAAAGGAAGGATGACCAAGCGCTTGCTGGGAATCAAGCAGTTCCCCGAAGAGCTTAGAAAGCAATACCTGCGCTGTATAGAACCATTTTATACCGAGGAGGGAATTACCCGGTTTATGACGCACTATTTTGAAGTTGAAGTGTTTAAACAGGTAAGGTTGCGCTTTCGGAAAAAAAAGGATTTTGAAAAAGAAGTCAATGTATTATTTGACTTGTACCGGGTTAAAAAAACCATTGAAACGATCACCACCCTTGAAAAGTCTGTACAATCCAATGAACCGTTTGCTTCCCGTTTCGAAAAAAGCGAACAAGCCGAGTTTCTCAAAACCCTCCGTGAGATATTCAAGTTATTTTTCCTTAGATTTGTAAAAAAAGAGTATCGCAAGGAACTTTACGATGCTTTATCGGAAAGCAACCTGGACATGGATTCAATTATCGCCATGAGAAAAAGCGGCACATCCTATATCAACCAGGAGGTGTTTAAAACAAATGAATATCGGGAGAAATTTATTACCGTTTTTTTCTCTACCCTGCTTCGTACTAAAACCAGCTCCGAAATAAAGGATCTTCATTTTAACTATCTCAATTTTGAATTGTTAAAAAATGAATTTCTGACCGACTGGATACAGAGAAAACTGAAGACTAGTCCTGAAAAGGACAAGGTTCTCCAAAATTACCAGATCGAAGGAAAATCCCTGGCACAGATAATCAAGGAAAATCCTGAAAAGGAAAAGGAAATTCTTTCCAACCTCCCCCTGGACCTGTTTAATGACATAGCTGAGCAGGTAAATGAAAAGGTTAAGGATGAAAACAAAACCCCGGTTACCACATTTTCCAAAAAGCATGGGTTGTTTGCCCGCCTGGAGGAGAGTTTTCAGGCTGTGAAACAGATCGCCAAGTATTCGGTGGAAAAAATGGAGGAAATGAAGCCGAAAACCAAGATCTGGACAGTGAAGAAAAAGGTTGAAAAAGGAGTTAAACAATCATTGCCGACAAAGAAAGCGGAAGAAAAAACGGCTCCTCCCAAACCGCAGCCCAAAAAAGAGTTAAAAATTCAGTATGGTTTGGAAGTGTTGAAAATGGACGATCTGGACTTTCCGTTTTTTGACAAACGTGTTGAGACCTATCGACCAAAACTGGAGTTTTTGGTCAAAAAAGTCGGTACCGATTATGAAAAGTTTCGTTCCAAAATGTGGAAATTGTTCAATCTGGTTGCAAAGGAACATTTCATTATACGCAAGGACCCTTGTCATGAATGGGTCATTCCTTTA
>JAKSDL010000167.1 GCA_022360105.1 Pseudomonadota bacterium | reverse complement strand
TGGGGGATGGTTCACAACTCAAGGCCGAAGGATCTTCGATTCTACAAATTGAAGGAGAAGTCAACATAGGTGATGGAGCCCAAATCGATTTAAGTGTAGGTGCCCTTGATCTTAAAGATAAATCTGTGCATCTCAAAAGCAATTGGACCATTAATACTGATTCTCTAACAACAAATTTGGGGACTGATATTAGCACTGATACCCATGAACTGGTTTGGGAGGCGAGATCAGGTCAGGAATTTAATGGAACAATTTCAATCGGTGACGGTCAGCCGGGCAATTCAGGTAGATTTACGGTTATCGGACAGCCGGCAGAAATTGGCGCCAATATCTATCTCTACGGTGGGACGCTGGATATTGATGTGACGACCTTGGTTACGGGGAATATTATACATCAAGCGAGCTCTGCTATCGATGTAAGTGGAGATGCTCAACTGACTTATCAAGGAGAACCTCTGGAGGTGAAAGCTCTAACCCTGACTTTAAAAGGCCATGGAGATATTGCAAACACCTCTCCAGTTCAACTAAATGCATCTCCAAGTATATTAAAGATTTCCAATAATGAAGGAACCTTATCAAAGCTGGATATCTTATTTTCGGGATCTAACAGCGAAATCAGGGTAAACTCAAATTCCAATTTTACTCTATCAACACTGACAACAGCGGAATCTTTTGCTATCGACACCAGTTCTGATAGCACAATTCGTATTAGTGAACCGTTTGAAGTGCCTGAAAACAAACAGGTTTCAGCTGCGGGAGAAGGGAATATTATCTTTCCACATGTAACCATCAAAACCGGTGCTGTTTACGATCATCAAGATACTGTTGTTACGACTTGGGACGGTATGTTTCTGAGTGGGATGTTTAATGGTGAGACTTCAACATTCACTCTAACCGGGGATGTCACTGGAGATGGTACTTTTAACGTTCGGAATTCACAAATCGATATTTCAGGTGATGTCGATGTTTTGTTGACAGGAATGAATAGCCTGCAATCTGATAACAATACGACATGGAACATTTCAAAAGGAGATTTGACCTGGAATGGGCTAGGCGGTGATTTAAACGGAGCAGTGGATGTATCAACAGATCTGGCTCTCCGTTTAATCGAAAATCAAGCTACTATTGGGGCAAATCTGGCTCTCCAGGGAACATTGTTTTTGGATGTCACTGCCGATGTTTCAGGTGATATTCAACTTGGCATTGCGCCTGGCATCGTATTTCAAAACAACACTGGCCTGGACATTGAAAAACCATTAACCATTCAATCCGGCACGGACCTTTCTGTTTCCGGAATTGGAGAACTTAAGTGTCAAGATCTTAATCTTTCAGTTGATGCAACTGTTGATATCAGCGAAACGGATGTTGTTCTGGAGAAAAGCCCAATCATTGATGGAAGTTTATTGCTATCATCGTCTAATATTTTTGTTCGGGAAACAGCCAATGAAATTAGTGGTACGGGTCAGCTGATTTTGCAAAATGGTGCAATGGTTCTGCAACGGAATTTTAAGGTGAGCGACTTCAAAGTCTCTGCTGATAAAAACATGGAATGGCGAATTGAGGACAATAATACTTTAACCTGGGATACAGGCGACGAACTTGCTGCAGATAAAATTTTGATAGGAGATAATGGAGGGTTGGCGTTACTAAACGGTTCCGGGGACGTTTCGGCTGATATAATCTTTATGAATGCGCAGTTGGAATTTCTGGATTCCACAATTCTTAAGGGTGACATAAACTTTGATGATCCTGCAGATCCTGATGCGACAGTTGATATTATTGTCGCCAGTGATAAAACCTTAACTTACAAAGGTTCCAGTTTTAATCTATCCCGCAAGAATGTAGTCCTTTCAGGAGGTGGTAATATTTCAAATGATGAACTGCAAACCAATTGGTTTTTGCTAAACAATAATGGAAGTCATCTTACTTTTGCCAGTGATAACGGAAGGCTAACCAATGTAAAGGTAGATTCGGTTTCATCAAACAGCGAAATATCGGTTGAAAAGAACTTTACCATCAATCACCTGCTACTTGAAAAAGAGCTAACCATCTATATTGCTGACGGTCAGGTTCTCACCATTGATACAACATTGGATGTTGGTGAGGGTGCTACTTTGGATGTTAGAGGCTCAGGAACATTGAATGTAAAGAACAATTTTGTTGTTCAAGGCAATGTGCTAGTGAGCGGTGGAATTCTACAGGTCGAAAATCCGGTTAATGTTTCGAGTACTGGGAATATCAAATTGACTGGCGGAGGTTTTAAGCAGGCAAATGGAGATTCCCTGCAAATAAAGGGTGATGGTACTTTGGATTTGACAAGCCAGTCTCTCGATTTGAATGGAGATTTGAAGGTGTTCACCTCCATTGAATCTGACGCAACAACAGATATCAAGACCAATGGATATATATTAGAATGGCACCCCATTGAAGGAAATACACTCCGTGGTAAGATTTTGATTGGGAATGATGGGGTATTTAAGATAATCGACACTAAAGCAGACATCAGTGCGGATATTTACCTTGATGGTGGAATGCTTGATATTGATGTTACCACAGATGTAACGGGATCCATTTATCACCTGGCCAGTTCCACTATTGATATCGACAGTGGTTATAGCCTTAACTATTTCGGGAATGACATCAGTGTAGATGCCTTGACACTATCACTTGCAGGTAACGGAACAATGGCTAATGAACAAACTATTGTACTGAACGATTCCTCAAGTAAGTTAAAACTGGCCAGTGGTGGGAGATTACACAAAGCCACTGCCAAAGCCGATTCCTATATTTTTGTTCCGTTTGGTGCCGATTACTCGATATCCAGTTTAATAATCAATCAACCATTAACAGTAGATATCTCTACCGACGCTGCATTATCGATTGAACAATCCCTGGAAGTTCCTTCTGATACATCATTTGTAGCAAAAGGTGAAGGTGCGCTGCATTTGAATGCCCTCACTGTGGATGGAACAGGTGATATTGGTGAGAGTATCGACCTTAAGATAAAGAATAATGTTGAAGTTGGCAGTACCGGATATCTATTGGCCGATAAGAGCTCCCTGCTTTTCTATTCATCGGGCGATTCAATGATTTCCGGAAGTGGAAACGTTGATTTGCAGGAAAGTAGAATATCGCTGGATTCAGGTTCAAATTTGGATTTAACACTCGATGCTTCCGCTAATCTTTCCAGTGATACGAATACCAGATGGTCCGTGTACAAAAACTCCTTTACCTGGAACGGTTATGGTGGTGTGCTGAAAGGCACTATCGATGTGTCGGCTGACAGTGTTGACTATGGTGTGTTTCATTTGAAGGATAATCCGGCAACTGTTGATGCAGTATTGAATCTGGAGGGGCAACTCAAAGTGGATGTTTCTGCTGATATGCTGGGAAGTATTCAAATAAAAAGTGATCGATCATCAATCGATCTCAGTACTGATACAGAATTATTAATTCGCCAACGACTAACGATTCCGGATGGCAGGGAGTTGAGCATTCAAGGAATGGGGGTAACCGAGTTGTTCGAAACGCTTAAAGTAGAAGGCTCAGGGCTTCTTAAAGCCAACAATACCCACGTGAGATTGCATAATACTCCCGATATATCAAGTGATATAGAGCTCAGAGGTTCAACTCTTTTCTTTGCCGGAAACGCTGATATTCTGGCTGGAGAAGGTGAGTTGAATCTTTACATGAGCGACATCGTGCTAGAAAGAAATGTAGATATCAATGATTTTGATATCTCTACAGATGGTAACAACGATTGGCTGATTGGGAATGGTGCAACTTTGACCTGGAATTCAACCCAAGAATTAACCGGGAATCAAGTGGACATTGGAATTGGATCGGAATTAATTCTCACAAAAAATCCGGTTATTGTATCCAGTGGTATTATTTTTAAGGGAGGAAAGCTAAGTTCTGACGCAAGCAGTGATATAATCGGCAGCATTAGCCTGCATGATTTAGGAGAGATTGATGTCGGGGCAGGCGCCAGTATCACTTACAGTGGAGAGATTATTTCTCTAGCCGGAAAGCGGCTTACTCTTTCCGGTCAAGGCGATTTTAAAAACAACAATGCAACCACAAACTGGATACAACTCGACACTGCCGGTAGTCAATTGATTTTGAATGGGAGCGGAGGTCGAGTCAGTAATGTCAAAGCCAACAATTCTGATACCAATAAGCTGATCAGGGCAGAAAATGATTTTACCATTGAACAATTGGTGGTTGAAAGCAACTTGGATATTTATATTGAACCTTTTAAAACTCTTACCATTGATGCAACGCTGGATATCCAACCAGGGGCTGATTTAACACTTTCCGGGGGTGGAACCCTGAATGTTAAAAAAGCATTTGATGTGGAAGGCAGTGTTAATATAGGTACTAATACCGTACTTTTACAGCAAGGCGTTACGATTGAGAATACCGGTGAAGTGAACGTTAACAATGGCAAAATTACCCAACCTGATGGCCAGACGATCAATATTGAAGGAAACGGGAAACTTGATTTGACAAGCCAGTCTCTCGATTTGAATGGAGATTTGAAGGTGTTCACCTCCATTGAATCTGACGCAACAACAGACATCAAGACCAATGGATACATATTAGAATGGTACCCGGTTGAAGGAAATACACTCCATGGTGAGATTTTTGTTGGGAGTGATGGGGTATTTAAGATAATCGACACTAAAGCAGACATCAGTGCGGATATTTACCTTGACGGGGGAATGCTTGATATTGATGTTACCACAGATGTAACAGGATCCATTTATCACCGGGCCAGCTCCACTATTGATATCGACAGTGGCTATAGCCTTAACTATTTCGGGAATGACATCAGTGTAGATGCCTTGACACTATCACTTGCAGGTAACGGGACGATGGCTAATGATCAGCCTGTGGTTTTAGACGAGAATTCGGGTAAACTTAGATTTCTTGCTGACGGAAGTATGAAGAAAACTAGAATCGACGCCACAACCGATAGCAGAATTGAAGTTGGTGGAGAGTATTTCGTTGAACAATTGATTGTTAACCAGCCATTGACTATAGATATATCGCCAGATTCCATGCTTTCCATTGCCCAGCCTCTGACTATTGATAGTACTGCCTCATTGGATGTGATTGGTGATGGTTCAATCAAGCTGAATTCAATTAATTTGGATAGTACTTTTAATATGACAGCCGGCCAGGTAATTATTTTGTCGGGTAATTTAGATGCCAGTAGTGACGGTATTCTAACGGCGAAGAACGTTTCGGTAATTCTCAATAGCGCATCAGATGTACATTTCACAGGGGATGGTGCCATGGACTTCACTGGAAGCACGATCCAAATGAATAATAACCTTTATCTGAATTTGGACTCGGCAGGTGATCTCACCAGTGATAGTACACATTGGCGAAATAACGGAAAGATTTTGTCCTGGAATGGAAATGGTGGAAGTTTGCAAGGTCAAATCGATCTATCTTCAGATGCAACTCTTTTAATTCATGAGACACCATCGATAATTGGTGCAAATATCAATCTCTATGAAGGTCACATCGATATTGATACTACAACAGATGTACTTGGGACGTTAACCAGCAGTACAGAGTTCGATGCATCCATGGATGTGCAACTTGGAACCACTCTTAATCTGAACCAGGATCTAAACATTGATAGTAAGAACTTTGCCTTGAGCGGTGCTGGGAGAGTAATAGCGAATAATCTTGTTGTTGATGGAAGCACTAATATCAACCAGACGAGTTTGGAACTTTATCATAATCTTACAGTCAATAAATCGTTAATAATCAATGATGGCTCTTTATCTCTGGATGGTTCGGCAGATTCAATTTCTGGTCTAGGTCCTGTCACTATCGGACTTAACAACCTAAATGTTGATTTTCGAAATGATGTTTCAGTTTCTGTCGATATAAGCAGTGATGGGTCTACTAACTGGGATTTGCACGGCAATACCTTAAGATGGAATGTAGATTCTGATCTTAATGGTACAGGAATTGTTTTGGGCAGCCAGGGCACTTTGTCGATTAATAGGGCGATAAATATCAGTTCCCCTATGGATATCTCCTCCGGAATTCTGGACATCAATCAGGATGTAACTTTGTTTGGTAGTCTGGTTCCCCTGGTATCGGACACTACCATCGATGTTTCACACGACGCTTATCTGGATTATTCAGGAGATGAACTGAAAATTGGTGCCAATACGCTAAATCTAAATAATTCGGGTGTGATAGAGAATGTCAACGATTTTGACCTGAATGGCTCCGATAGCGTTCTTCATTTGACGGGTCAGGATGGGATGTTGGGCAAAGCTAAATTTACGGCAGATTCCTCACCAGATCACGGAATTATTGTTGATGATGATTACGTTATTCAGCAGCTAACTCTCGATGGAGCCCTAGGTAGAGTAAAGGTGGCTGCCGGCAAGACCCTGATCATTGGAGATCAACTTATCGCTCAAAACGGGACCAATAAATTGATCAAAGATCCATCGAACGATGGAACGATTATATTACACGAAGTTGTACTGGAGGGACATCTGGAAATCGGAGAAGGATTTACCCTGGCCCCTGATGCAACCCTTTATGTAAAACAAAATGCAACGCTGACAGTCAACTCAGATCTATATTTTAACGACGGTATCATAGTAGACAACGGGGCTGTTCTAACTATTACGGGAGGAGATCATACAGTCACATTTGCGGGTGGATATAATTTAAGTGGTTCCGGTCAGGTGGATGTTTCCGGGGATGTCAATGTGGAAATTGAATCCAGCCAGGTTGATTTAAGTGAATTAAGTAGAACTGGCAAACCGGGTACCGGCACCATCAATCCATCTAAAAATGGTGCACTGGATGTGCTGTCCTTTAGTGCGACATCGAAGAATCAGGAAATAGATCTAAAATGGGTATTTCAAGACGATACCTACAAATATGTCAGGATCATTAGAAGTGCGAATGGGTATCCGGATGCCACGTCTGATCCAACTTTAGTTTATGACGGGACTTCAGATAACTATACCGATGGAGTTCAAAACGGTATTTCTTTCTACTATACAGCTTTTGCTCATGACGGTTCCGGAGACTACGCTCCGGGAGTGCATGCCATGGCATCGGCTACAATCATTCCTGATGGACTCATCGGGTACTACATGCTTGGTGCTGAAGATTGTACCAATGACTTATTATTAGACAGTTGCGGGCTTGGAAGTCATGGCTTATGTCAGGGAAGCTTAAATCCGGTTCAGGACGCTACCGGTGATCCAACCGGTGCACTTGAATTCAACGGTCTTGAAAGTTCTGCAGAAATAGATAATCCATACTTAGAAGTGTCATCGATAGATTCGGATACAGCAGCAGATGATTTTACCATCAGTTTCTGGATCAGGACCAGTCAGACAGGTGGCGATCCGTCTGCCGACTGGTTTGATAATAGCAATTTCCCGATCATTGACGGCAAAATCGGAGTTGACCAGAATGATTTTGGAATTGCTCTGGCTAATAATAGAATTGTATTTGGTATTGGCTTCGGTAATTCAACTTTTAACATTGCTAGTAAGACCATTGATGCCGACTGGCATCATATTGGTGTCACTCGCGATTACAATACAGGGCTCATGCAGCTTTACCTTGACGGTAAACTTGACGCAACTGGTGACGGGCCTATCCATGCAGATCTCAATTCACCCAGTTTTCTTGGCATAGGTCGCAGTCCATTCGGGAATACCTATTTTGAAGGTCGTTTAGATGATATACGATTTTACAATCGGGTTTTAATAGAAAGTGAAATTGAAAGTCTATATGAAAACACGCCTTAAACTAGCCTTTCAAAAGGATGGGTAAGTGCACTTACCCATCCTGCAATTTTTCCGATCGGGCAGATCTTCAAAAAGTTTTGGTCTTGCCTTTCCCACAGATACTCCCGATGGGCAACAAGTTGCCCATCCTACTTAACTATTGCATACCCATCAAACTGTCAGCTATCCCGCCGGCTATCAATAGCCGTTAATTTGCCATAATCATCATTTTTCTGTAGATTTTGCTCGTAATGTTGCAGTCACAGGGTTTGTGCATTGAAATAGAAAAGGAGAGCAGATGAAAGAACTGAAAACAATGTTGTATGAAGTGGATGGCAGA
>JAKSDL010000226.1 GCA_022360105.1 Pseudomonadota bacterium | reverse complement strand
CAGCAATGTACCTTCGGGTGAAAGCTTCATTACTCCTATCCATTCTCCCTGGTAGCTCAAGTCTGGATGCGAGAAATCAACTCTTGAGGCATAAGCAGCTTTACCAAAATAGGACTGATTGTCCGGTTCTGATGCATAAACGAAATCGGACTTTGTTCTACGAGTAGTGTCAAGTTTTGAATCGACTATAATCACAACGTCTTCCGAATCATCAATGGCAAATTGGAGGATATATTTTTTGAACAGTATGTCACCAAAAATTAGCAACGTTGTCTGGGTCAATTTGTCTATTGCCTGATAGAGAGATGAGAGCTGGCCGGTTGTTTCATATTCTTCATTTTGAATTTTATTCAAATTCGGAAGGTCTACTTTATCACTTTGATAACCGGTTACTACGGTGATATCCTTAATTTCGTGATCGTAAATATGATTGATTATTCTAGACAATATGCTCTCTTTGCCAATCTTCAGCATCGTTTTTGGGATATCCCCGGTTAAATGACCAAGAGCCTGGCCTCTCGATGCTGCGAGAATCACCGCGTTGATAGGTTTCTTTGCGGCTGTGCTCAGGTATCGTTTTTCAGCCTCAGCTATTTCCTGGTCATCCTGAAGTCTGAAGATCTCTTTCACAGGAACCACGGCATCTTCCACAGCTAATAAATTTTCCTCGGTGTGAATCTGTTGAGCGATTTCCTGCATTTTCTTTACCGCTCCACGAACCAAATGATTTGCCCATATAACAAGGGAAACGTTATTTTTCCGGAAATCTTCGGTAGGAGTGGTGTAATACTTGGTTGGAACAAGAACGATCGGTGAGCGATTGTCCCACTCCTTGATAAATGAAAAGACTTCGCTGCTGTTGCTTAACTTGCTGTGAATCAATATTGCATCGGCTCCTGCCTGGCGGTAGGCTTCAGCTCTTATCAATGCCTCTTTTAATCCCCAGCCTGCAATAAATGCTTCAACACGGGCAACAATCAGAAAATCGTCATCAGTCTGGCTGTCTTTGCCTGCCTTAATTTTGCCGCTGAATTCTTCGATATCTGCCAGTGGTTGTTTATCACCTCTTAAAAAGCTATTGGTTTTTGGGAATATCTTATCTTCAATGCAAACACCACCGACACCTCTTTGTTCGAGCTTTTTTACGAGACGGCGCATATTGTTAAAATTTCCGTAACCGGTGTCACCATCAAGCAAAATTGGAATCGTGGTGGCATCACTCATGTATTCAATAATATCAAGTATCTGCGTCCAACTGGCTTCATTGTTATCTCGGACGCCTAAAGAAGCTGAGATGGATAATCCACTGCCCCAAATTCCCTTAAAGCCGGCCTCTTCAACAATTTTTGCCGACAGACCATTGTGAGCTTCCATGATAAATTCTAATGAAGGGCTTTCAACAATTTTTCTTAGCTGGGTTGTCTTTTTCATGATTTATCAATGCTTGTGCGGGTATATGCCCATCGAATGGTGCGCATTGATTATTACCCGGAATTCGATATTTT
>JAKSDL010000793.1 GCA_022360105.1 Pseudomonadota bacterium | reverse complement strand
GCACCCTTGTTAGAGTTTATGTCACTATTCGTGCTGCAACAGATTAATAAGCTTACCAAATGGATCGCGAACATAGAATCTACGAACTCCCCAAGGTTCCGTAGCAGGGCCGTATTCTACTGCAATTTTTGCATCTCTTACACGAGATAATACCGTTTCCAGGTCATCCACCTCAATAGATAAATCTGGTACAGGTGTTCCGGAACCTCCTTCGGAGGCAATGCTGACTTGAACAGGCATCTCTGAATCGATGCTGTAAGTCTGTATCCAACCAAGGTCCATGACCAGTTCAAGACCCAAGATATCTTTGTAAAAAGCCTGTGCCTTCTCAAGGTTTTCTGATTGGATGTTTGAAACAATGCGTTTTACTTTCATTTCTGGTTACTTGTTAGAAACTGACTTTTAAGGAGAAAAGCTTTGTCTGCCATGTACGATGGTTAATACTTCAATACCACCATTTTTGCTTTCTGACGTTGCGATAACCTGCTAGCCGTGAGGCCAGTCAGGTTGATTGCTTTGTTAGCCGCTGAATTAGATTTCAAATACCGAACCGATTTTCTTATAACCTTTCTTTATATAGTAAGCATCTTCATCCGATAACGCGTAAACTGTCAGCTTTGGGTTTTCATTGGCTACTTGTTCAATTAACAATTGACCAATTTTTTTGCTCCTCCATTTCGGAACTATGAACAGCTCGCTAATATAAACGGCAAACCCCGGGTCCAATATTGCTCTTATGTATCCACAGAACTCATTGTTGCTATAACAAACATAAGAGACGCCTTCTAAAAGGCATGTTTTATAAAAATCCTTTTTATCTGAACTGATAAGAAATTCCCAATTCGGGTCTTCACCAATAGCTGTTAAAACATCAGCTTCGTGTTCTATTGTGTATCTTGAAATTTTCATGCAGTTACTTTTTATTGAAATTGCGTAAAATCTTTTGCTCAGTTAAAGAGCCTGTAGAAAACTCGTTTTACGGATTTGAGTACAGACTCAAAAGTAATAACGTAGTCAAAATATTGTAATGAGGGATGTACTTGAAATGTTAACATTTGATCTTGATTAAACATTGTTAACATTCGATTCCAGGGTGAATTTTGGCCAGGGTAATTCTTGTTGACGCACCCCAAATTGGAACCAGGCTCTCGGGGGATATGAAAGGGATTCAACCAACATTCGGTAATCAGTCAGCATGTAATTCATTAATCAGGTGACAGTATACCTATTTCATTAATCAGGAGGTTAATCAGGTGACAGTATACCTATTTCATTAATCAGGTGACAGTATACCTATTTGTCAAATCGATAAGTACCTTTATCTTTGATTTTTTGGTCTACCTGCTTTTTTAAGAAAAAGTGAACGGCCCGTTATAAGTTCCGCCTGTTTTATAAAGGCTTCCCCTCCAT
>JAKSDL010000261.1 GCA_022360105.1 Pseudomonadota bacterium | reverse complement strand
TCAATGGGGTCATTTTTACCGGCGGAACAAATTATTCCACGACTATTCCGTCGAACAGTCACGGCACCCATGTTGCCGGTACAGTCGCCGCCAAAGGAGATAACGATATTGGGGTGGTTGGCGTCTCCTGGAACAGCACCATCATGCCATCTCTCTCAACTTCCGCACTTAGTCGCGCCAATGCCATTTATTACGCAACAAACAACGGAGCGGATATCATTACCAATTCCTGGTACGGTATCTATTTCAATAACACAATTCAGGATGCCATTAATTATGCCTATAGCCAAGGGGTCGTCATTACTACATCAGCCGGCAACAGGGCGACTGAGGCTATTTCTCAGCTTCCTGCTCGCTATCAGAACACAATCACTGTGGCGGCTGCCGATCATCTGGATGCGAAAGCACACTTTTCCAACTATGGTGTTAAAATAGATGTCACTGCTCCGGGGACAAGTATTTTCTCCACCACACCAAATAACAATTATGGGGCGAAGAGTGGCACCAGCATGTCCACCCCCCACGTGGCGGGACTGGTGGCCCTGATCCTGTCACACAACCTGGATCAACATGAGTCGGATCCGGCAACCTATCCGTTGTTAACCAACGAAGAAGTGCGACAGATCCTTCGGAAAAGCAGCGATGATATTGTCAATGCCCTGGGAACAGGTGATGAATTTCCCGGGTTTGATATCTACAGCGGTTACGGGCGCATCAATGCCCTGGAAGCCCTGCAACAGGGCCCGGTTTGTGAAGCCAACATCCTGTCTCCTACCGCTAATCTGCTTATTGAAAATGAAGATTTTCCCCAGATCAATGAAATCTACTACAACGGATGGACCGTAGTCAGCGGGATGATTGATATCGAAGGAATCGCTCAATGTGACAATTTTTCACATTACACCATTGAGTATGGAGCGGGTACTTCACCATCAAGCTGGGTGGAGTTTGCCAATCACGCGGCAGCAGTCAGCGGTACCGCCGAAGACAATAAGCTGCATCTGGATTTTGATACGGATACGCTCTCCAATGGCACCTATACCGTTCGTCTGACAGTGTATGACACATCGGGTGATACTTTCGAAGACCGATTGCAGGTCAATATTGCCCGGGCTCTCATTACCAATATTCCCAACGGTAGTGAAGATCTTGGCAAGGAAAAGGTGTTTCTCTTCGAACCCTACGATATCCAGGGACTGGCCTATGGTCCGGGATTCACAAGCTATCATCTTGAGTATGGTGTTGGGGAGGAACCCACCGAATGGATCCGTGTTTCCGATGATGTGCTGACACCTGTGGAACCACCTGCCGAACCCGGTTCCGGGGAGGGAGTGCTTTTTGAAGACTTTGATTTCGCCCAGCTCCCCGACGGTCCGATCTCATTAAAACTGGTGGTATCGGATGCCATACTTGGCGATTCCGAATACATCCTCTTTTTTGACAATGACGGCTCCAACTTTCCTTCTCAACAAGGATTTCCCGTCGTTGATGGTGTTGATTACTTTTCCGCGTATAGTTCACCGGTGACTGCGGATCTCGATGGAGATGGTGACAAAGAAATCATTATTGATACAGGAGCGACTATCAAAATCTACAACCATTTAGGTGAGGAACTGCATTCCATGATCGCAGGTGCCATGTATGGTGCAGTGGCAGTGGGCAATATCGTCGGCGATGACAATCTTGAAATCGCGGTGAAAAGCTTTGTGTACAACTGGGGAGGAGTAGGTTATTCACAAACAATCAGCGTGTTTCATCATGACGGTACCCCGGTGGTGTCATGGACACCGCTTACCTTTCAAATCGATTTTATTTGGAAGAACGATCGCATTCGATCTCACTCATCGCCGGTGGTTCATGACATTGATGGAGACGGTTATGACGATGTGATTTTTGGTGCCGCTGAAAATGACGGTGGTTCAGTACATGTCTACGGCGGAGACGGACAACCCCTTCCGGGATGGGAGGGTGGTAAGCAGGTGGACGGTCAGGTCAATCTCACCCCCGCCGTGGGTAATATCGACAATATAGGTGGCAGTGAAATAATAGTGAGAGATTATACAAACAAGACCTACGTTTTTGATACGACGGGTAATCTGCTCTGGTCTCAGTTGGAGCCTACCAGCTATGCCTGGAACAGGGATACCGTTCTTGGGGATCTTAACAATGACGGGACGTTGGAAATAATCTCATCGGTTTTAGGTGGTATCATGGTACGGGATCACACGGGTCAGGAACTGTGGCAGCATATAGCGCCTGCTGGCAGTCCATCAGCGATCTCCCTGGCAGACTTCAATCAAGATAACTTTCTGGATATTCTGATTCCTATTAGAGATTTTTCCGGCCAAACCATTTATATCTACAACGGGGACGGTACCCTTCAGGACTCGTGGTTCAGTGTATCCGACAACCCTCGGTCTCGTGGTCCCGTGGTAGGCGATGTGGATGGGGACGGTGAAGTTGAAATCATTATCCCTGGTAATAAAGAGTCTAAAAGCATCTATGGCTTTGAGAAGGATGGAACTCCCCTGCCGGAACCGTTCTGGCCTGTTCGTAAATCCAGAACGACTCTCGGGACTGCGGTAATAGATGATTTGGATGGCGACGGAGATATCGAGCTTGTCCATCGAGGCGGTAAAGCTCCTCTTCGCGTCTGGGATCTTCCGAGTCCGTATCATGCCGATAAAATGCCCTGGCCTATGTATCAGCAAAATGCATGCAATACCGGTGTGGCGCCGGCAATTGATATACCACTTAACCCTGATGACATCACGATACAAAACATTTTCGCCGGTCCCAGTGCCACTCATGTCTGTATTGTAGCCAGTTCAGTACAGGTTCCGGAAGGAGGCGTGCTGTGTGCGGGCACCTATGGTGGTTGGGTTTAT
>JAKSDL010000102.1 GCA_022360105.1 Pseudomonadota bacterium | reverse complement strand
CGGCTCAGGAAAATTGTCTGCGTTCTTTTCCCTGCAGGCAGTGACACAAACAGGGGTATCTTTATGTTCGCAACCATCGCATTTGGTGAGATCGATCAGGGTTGCGTAACCATCTTCTGCAGCTGTTTCCGCCTTGGCTTTTTTCGATGGTAACATACTCACTGCTCCCGCAGCTGCCATACCTTTTAGAAGGTTTCTTCTGCTAAATTTCATGTTTTTCTCCGCATGTGGTCTGTTTGTTTAATGGGCGAATAATCCGTTGGATGATTTGGTGCCATTCTTTCTGGTTGATGATCGGACTGTATACGATTGTCGGCGGGGTTGCAGCCCCGCCCTACCGATTCTTCTTTGCATTGATCAAAGTTTGGCCCGATATGCTTGTACAAGGTATTGCACTGGCTTACTTCCTTATTGTTTTACAGCTGGTGATTATTATTCGTTGAAACCAAGCTTTTTTAGAAACCAGATCATAGGACAGAATTTCGAGATGCCGAATTGTAAGAGGTTTAATCCTACAAATGCCGATAAAGCCAGCCACCAGGGATGAGCGAGTATAGACAGCAAAATCCCTGTTAGAATAAGTATTCCTGCCACCAGGTGAACAATATCAAGTGCTTTCATTTTTTTCCTTCCGGTTTTTTAAGTTATGCACCAATGTCTCACAAGCACCAGTCCGCTCCTACAATATCAGGCCTTATTCTGATTTAAAAACAAATTTCCTGATTAAGACAATTTACTGAGATAAACTAAGAAGACTGTCACAAACGATGGTGTTTTTGATCATTGAATAGTTGAATTTGACCTTTCTTTTTCCAATAAGCGTGCCAGCTAGTCAGATGGCGACCAAAAACACTAAGCAGCTAACTGTTATTATAAAACTTTAATTTAGAGGGTATCTACTTTGAATGGCGATTTTCATACAATATCTCCAAGTGGTAACGTTACAAAAACTCAATCCTTGGGCTTAAGTAACGTTACTTTCAGAGCGGTGACCATCGGAATTGGCAATATCACCGGAGTTGATACTGCGGTTGCACTCGGGGGACGGGGAGCAATTTTTGGATGCGGGTTATAATCGCCGCACTCTGCTTTTTGGTGATTGTAGGTGGTGTAAAACGAATCGGGGCTGTCGCCAGTAAAATCGTTCCTTTTATGAGAGCAGGTGTTTCACCTTTTCCTGATCCTAAAACTTCTCCGGATGCTGTTCTTTTTTTGATTTAAGCCACCTGTCAAAATCATCATCAATTTCCTGCTGAGTAGTATCATCTACAGCAATCAATCGGACTTCCTTGTTTTCACAAGCCGTGCATCGATGAAACAATGCTAATTGCTCTTCATAAATGGACGCACTGAAATCATCTTTATCTATCTTGGTTCCGCATTTTTGGCAGGATACATTCGTAGTCCAAGCTTTTTGGTCTTCCTCGCTAAGTTTATTCCACAATACTTGTGCTTCATCAGTAAATTTCATACTCCTGTTCCTTTGTTACTAGTTGTTAACATAGTAAAAGAATTTCACCGCCTCGACTTCATCCAGATCGGTGTGGTAGTTCGTTAAAAGATTTTCTTGCAATCGTTCCACTTGTTTGGCAGCGTCCAGAAAATAGGAAGTCCGGGTCGTTTCCAAATCTTTGAGATCGATACTTTTAGTCGAATAATCATTATCAAGCGAGAATGGCTCGGGTTCTTCATCCAGGTTTACATTTTTCCATTCCGCTGTTGTCATATTTAGTTTGTATTCCCAGAGAAACAAAGGACCAAATTCTGCCACAAAGCCAATGGCTTTAAGCAAAAAATCGATATCGTTTTCCTGGAAAGTATAGTGAAGATTCACCCTCACCCAACCAGGCTTTATTCCACAGTATCCTTCTGCTATCAGTTTTCGGAATTTTGCCGACTCCTCCTCGTCAATGCCCAGTAGGTAGTGTCCATAAGGACCGGCACAACTGCAACCGGCTCGGGACTGGATACCAAAGAGGTCATTCAACAATTTAGTGACAAACTTTGGATGCAGATAACGATCTTTGTGCCTGATATTAAAAGAGATAATAGGAACCCGGTGTTCAGGGTCAAATTCTCCAATCAGTTCCACATTTTCAATTTCCTTTAATTGTTTCAGAAACTTATCTGCATATCTCAATTCAATATCTTCAATCTGATCCACCCCTATTTTGTTTTTCAATTCCATGATTAACGCAGTTTTTATGGTCTGCAATATGGGAGGTGTACCGGCCTTTTCCCTGGTTTCGATATCATCGTAAAAATCATGAAACCGGTATCCCACATAGTCCACTGTGCCGCCACCTGCAGCCGTGGGAGGCAGATCCTTGCGATACAGTTTTTCGTTAAAAATCAAAATACCGCTGGTTCCAGGTCCGCCCAGGAATTTATGAGGGGAAAACACAATGGCGTCAAAATATGACTCTTCATCCCGGTTCATGTCGATTTCAATGTATGGTGCCACTGCTGCAAAATCAAACATAATTGGAACACCATAACGATGACAGATTTTGGCCACTTCAAAGGTAGATGTTCTCAGACCTGTGATATTAGATCCCGCAGAGAAGGAAGCCAGTTTCTTTCTTTCTTTATAGGCATCTGCAGACAGCTTTTTTTCCAGATCATCCAAATCCAGCATTCCCGACGCGTCCAGACCAACCACTACGGTTTCGGCAAAGGATTCCCGCCACATCAATTCGTTTGTATGATGCTCGTAGGGGCTGATAAATATGATAGGTCGTTCCTTCCAAACGTTTTCTACCAGATCGGTTTCGGCTCCCTTCATCTTTTCCATTGCCTTGACCAGCCTTTCCTTGGTGACAGGCGGCAAGTAAATGCCCAGAATTTGTTGGAGTTTTAGCAAGGCGCCCGTCGTACCGGAGCCGATCGAAATAATCTTTCCTTCCGGACCCGCATTCACCATGGCTTTGATTCTCTCTTCAGCCTGGTGCAGCAGAGTTGTCATGTATTTGCCCGTATAATCATCCTCAGTATGGGAGTTTGCGTAGGACTTTAAAATATTCGTGATTCTATTTTCGATAAACTGCAATCCCCTGCCCGATGCCGTGTAATCGGCATAGAATAAGTGCCTTTCACCGAACGGGGTTTGAAACAGCATGTCGTTTCCAATAATCTGATCCCGAATATAGTCTAATGAATATTGCTTCATCTTTTTCGATTGGTTGGTTCCGGATTTATTCAGCCTTTCTAAATACTCACTTTTTGCGGTTTAGTTTAGACTTGCTTGGTTTGTAAGCAAAGAATTTTGTTTTGGGTTCGACTGTGTTATCAGTTATCAGCAATCGGTTATCAGTTTGTGGAACAATTACTCAAGTCTTGAAGAAAACACGGAGCTTCCACCTAAGACCGATAACGGATAACTGTTAACTGTCCCATGTGACTTTAACTAAAATTGAACGGATCAGGGTGTTGCCGAATTTTAAAAACACTCCAAAACGTCTATATATAGCTTGTTCATGTTATTTGTTAAAACGCAACACAAAGCTGGCACCTTTGCCTGGACCTTCGCTCTTTGCCCAGATAGCGCCTTTCATTTCCGACATGAAATTCGCACTGTTGTGCAATCCAAATCCATGACCCTGTTTTTTGGTCGTGAACCCATGATTGAAAATTTTCTTCAAATCTTTCTCCTCAATACCTTTACCTGTATCACTTACAGTCAGAAAGACATGCCTCTCATTTTGGTCTATGGAAATATCCAGAATTTTTTCATTATTTTCATTCACTTCCATAGCGTCTTTAGCATTGATAATAAGATTCATCAGCACATGACTAAGTTTGGTCCGTTGCACGGTTATCCGTGGAATTTTTTCATAATTTTTTCTAATGGTAATCCCGCTGCTTTTTAGCGATGATGCATGCAAATTCAACGTGTTTTCCACAACTGTTTCCAATTGAATGGTTTCCTCCATGAACCCACCGCTGGCATAAGCCTGCTGGGCTCTTATTACATTGGTCATCAGCGATACTTTTTCCATCAGCCTATCCGATTGTTTCAAAATTTCGTGATATTCTTCATGGATAGGTTCTTCTATTGAAAGCAGATAATTGACCAGCCTTTCGCCTTTTGGATCATTGGCAATGAATTCCTTGAAATTATCCTTGTTGCATTTCAAAAGGTTTAATGCTTTATTAAGGCCCCTTACAGCGGAATTCGCTACAATATCCCGGATAATATTAGTCGAGGTATTCACGCTGTTCAGAACGTTGCCGATATTATGAAGCGTATCGGAAGCAATATCTGTCATGCCTGCCTTGTGTGCTTTTTGGATCAACTCCTTTTGAACCTGCTCCAATTCTTCCTGAGCTCTTTTGTACTCTATTGCAAAAGCAATTTGATCAGACACAGCTTCAAGCAGATTCACTTCTTTTTTGTCGTAACAATCCAACTCATCGTAGCTTTGTATAATTACCACTCCTAAAATTTCACTTTTACCTATTAAGGGCACACCCAGCCAGGTTTTCGCTGAGACGTCACCAATCATTTTCCCGTTAAGACTTTCGTATAGTTCAGCTTTCTCTTGTTCGCTCAACAACAAAGTTTTTTGAGCCTTGATGACCTGATACGAAAGGGAACTGGTCTGACTGGCATTTTCAACAGGATTCATCATGGTTTTATCCATGACATCCGTTGAGTAACGAAAAAAGAGTGTATCCCTTTTTGAATCGTAAAGGGCTATGGTAAAATTTTTTGCATTAATGATATTATTCAGGGAATCATGAATGATTCCAAAATATTGCTCAAGATTTTCAGTGGTATGCATGGCGTTGGATAACTTATAAAGCACGGAAATGAGTTGTTCACGATCTCTCAAAGCCTCTTCCGATCTTTTTCTTTCTATCGCCAGTGCAATCTGATCAGAAACCGAATTTAATATGTTAACATCATGGGAACTGTATCGGTTGGGATCAGTGTAACTCTGAACTGCCACTACACCAATGACTTCCGATTTTACTTTCAAAGGAACACCAATCCACATTTCTGCTATGGGTCCGGAAGGCTCACTATTTAGAGATTTGCAATATTCAATGCTTTCCTTTTTATTGATCAAAATAGGTTGACCGGATTTGATCACCCTCAGGGTCATTGAAGCCTTTCTATCCTCTGCATAGTAGCCACCACCGGATTTTGTTTTTGATCTTTTGTCCACAAAGTAAGGAAAGTGAATGTAACCTTCCTTGGCATCATAGAGGGCAATATAAAAATTGCCGGTATCGACGATGCGTCCCAGGGATTGATGAATCTTTTCATACAATTCATTGAGATCCGATGTGGTGTTCACTGCATTGGAAATCTGGTACAAAGCCAGGGTAATATCTTCATTTTGTTTCATTGATCTCTCAAAGCTATTTCAGGATCAAAGGCATTTCCATTTCCGAGCCATTCGTGATAGTGATGTAACACATTGAAAAGACGGCTTGTTGATTTGCGGAATTGCTGTTCTGTTATGATCGCGCACAAGCAATCAATCGGTACTATAAGCTATAATCATTTTGTTTTCAATTCGGAGGAGAACATGAGCTTTTCACTCAAGACTTTCATTTTGCGGTGTATCCACTATCCAAGCAAATTTATCTATCCACTGATTCCCGTGCGCGTTCCTGAACTTATTTCAGGACCCGGAGCAGTCAGAGAACTACCTGAATCTGTGAAATCACAAAAGATTGACAAAGTATTGATCGTTACAGACAAGGGGTTGACTTCAATAGGACTGGCTGAAAAAATCACGGGGCCTTTGGAGGCAGCAAACATCCCTTATTGCATTTTTGATGGAGTGCAGCCCAATCCTTCCATTCAGAACATAGAAGATGGTTTAAAAGTTTATGATGAAAACAATTGCAGTGGCATCATAGCTTTTGGCGGTGGTTCACCCATGGATTGTGCTAAAATGATCGGCGCCAGAGCGTCCAATCGCAGGAAGCCTGTCAGAAAAATGCAAGGTAAATTTCGAGTATGGAGAACGCTGCCACCGCTAATTGCCATTCCTACAACCGCGGGCACCGGATCTGAAGGTACCGTTGCAGCTGTTGTGTCCGATCCGGATACTCATGAAAAGTTTGCAGTTATAGACCTCAAGCTGGTTCCGCAAGTGGCAATTCTGGATGCGGAATTGATGTTGGGATTGCCTCCCCATGTCACTTCCACCACGGGAATGGATGCCCTAACCCATGCAGTGGAATCATATATTGGATTAATGGGCACCCCGTTCACCAGGAAAAATTCGCTCGATGCCACCAAAATTATCATGGAGGACCTGGAAGATGTTTATCAGGATGGCTCAAACCCTGATAAAAGGGACCAACTGGCCCTGGCATCCTACTACGCCGGCCTGGCTTTCACCAGAACCTGGGTAGGTTATGTCCATGCCATAGCCCACAACATGGGCGGACTGTATGGAGTTCCTCATGGTCTGGCCAACGCTATCATCCTCCCATATGTATTGGAGGCCAGCATTGAGCAAGCAAGGGACAAGCTGGCGGATTTGGCAGTAGTCAGTGGTTTGGGACGAGCAGATTATTTCAAAGACGTACTGGCAAGAAAATTCATCGATAAAATAAAACGAATGAATCAAAACATGGGAATTCCTACCTTCATCAAAGAACTAAAAGAGGAGGATATTCCCCTGATCGTAAAAAGAGCCCTGGCCGAATCAAATATCGATTACCCGGTCCCCAGAATCATGAACAAACAAGAACTGACGGAACTAGTTAGGCAATTACTTCCCTAATTATTTCACAAACATGGAACAGAACCGCAGGTTCACAGCCTGTAAATCTAAAATAATGAATCTGAAACCTAAAATGCAAATATCAACTAAGTGTGTGCACTCGGGAGGGATTCCTGACAAATACAGCGGCGGGATTAACAGTCCGATTTTCACTTCCTCTGCCAACGAATATCTGGATAGAGAGGAAGCGCCGTATCCACGGTATTTCAACATCTCCAATCAGGCAGCAGTAGCAGAGAAGCTTGCCAGTCTTGAAAGCGGTGAGGAAGGTATTGTCTTCTCTTCAGGCATGGCGGCTATTACCACCAGTTTGCTCGCTTTTGTAAAAGCTGGTGATCACGTGGTGTTCCAGGATGAAATTTATGGCGGCAGCCATGCTTTTATCGAAGAACACTTTGATCGTATCGGCATTCGCTATAGCCTTGTCGGTTCCGATGTTTCCGATTTTGAAGAAGCCATTACCCCTGAAACCAAGGCGATTTATATTGAAACTCCGACCAATCCCTTACTGACAATTATTGACATTCGCCGGATTGCCAAACTGGCTGCCAAACATAAATGCCTGAGTTTCATTGATGGTACCTTTGCCACGCCGATTAATCAGAAACCTTTGGATCTGGGCATTGATGTCGTAGTACACAGCGGCACTAAATATTTTGGTGGACATAGCGATCTGTGCAGTGGTGCTGTCATCACCAGAAAAAGCCTGGCAGAAAAAATCAGAAAAACTGCTGTTTGTTATGGTGGCAGCTTAAACGCCATCGATTGTTATTTACTGGAACGAAGCCTGAAAACCCTAGCCTTGAGAGTTGAAAAACAATCTCGGAATGCTTTGGAGATTGCTCAATTTCTGAATGATATTACTGATATCAAAAAAGTTAATTATCCCGGTTTGGAAAACCATCCCGGACACGCGATTGCTAAAAAACAAATGACCGGATTTGGTGCCATGCTTAGTTTTGAAATTGGTAATCCTAAATTAAATGCCTTTGACTATATGAAAAGACTGAAGCTGGTTAAACCTGCGGTCAGTCTGGGTGGAGTTGAAACAACCATCTGCGATCCGGCAACCACCTCACATGCCAAGGTGTCTGCAGAGGTCAGGCAACGGATGGGTATTACTGATGGCCTGCTACGCCTGTCGGTAGGAATTGAAGATGTGGAGGATATTAAGCAAGACCTGGCAGACGCTTTAGCGTCTACATTTTAGATTCCAGATCTATGATCTGAGATTTACGGGTGGTGAGCCTGCGGCTCGATTTCTATGTTGGTAGGACGGGCCGGCAAAGCCTGCCTATCTTTCGGATTGAACTGAATCGACAATGCACAAAGAGAATTCTCAGATTGTCCGGACAAAAGGTAGAGTTGGGTAATAATGTGCTATTGGGTTTTTGATGGGCAACAAGTTGCTCATCCTACAATCTCTCCATTTTGTATTTTGGGTGGTGCCGGCTATACCGGCAATTCAATATAAAAATCCCTAAACATAATATTTACAATTCCAAAATGTTCTCAGCCTTTAAACCCTGCTACCAATTTATCAATTTCTGCGGCTTTTGGTTCCTCAATGGGCTGAGGGGTATGTTTTTTCTGGATTTTAGCCAGTTGCTCATTGGCTCGTTGCAGCAGAGGTTTGCTGCCTTTTTCCTCCCAAGTGTGAAAGGCCTGTCTGGTTAATAATTTGGGTCGCCATTGAGTGGTTTTGAAATGCTTGAGGGTATGGGCATGGGACAGAAAATGGTCGGTTAGTCCTACCTCCTTGATAACATCCAAAGCGATCTGCTCGTCGTTTACAATCACACCTTGTTGCATCCTTCTTATCTGTCCAATGATCTCGTTCATAATCACCATCATCTCCAGTGATCCGGCCCGACCGAAATCCACATAGCCCACATCGTGATTCAGGTTTGATCCAATAGTGGATGACAGGAAGGTTAACAATCCTGCTTCATAGGTTGCCTGTCCATCGGGAATCTGCGCATCTGTGGTACCAGCGTAGCCCCAGTTGGGCACATTCAGATATTTGGTCATCTCAACCATAGTGAGATAGGCCATGAGATATTCCGGTGCATTGTAAGAACACTGACTGGTAGCCATATCCAGTACCGCTGCTCCCATTCCCATCAAAATAGGCGCTCCCGCGGCTTTTAGCTGATGAATCACTACACCAAATAATGATTCTGCCAATCCCTGGGTAACATGGCCGGCGATTGTCATCGGTGCCGTGGACCCGGCAATCGGAGCTGGGGAATAGATAACCGGCATTCCCTTTTCCGCACAAAGCAATAACTTATCAATGCTTTTGTCCGGGTGATTTAGCGGACTGCTGGGCTCGGCGTAGTGAATCCAATACGGTTTATCACGTAATTCCTGTTCTCCGCCCCTAAGAATGGCTGATATCTTCCAGATCTCATAAAGATCATCATAACCTTCGGCCGTGTTTACAATTGGTTTCACGGTGTTTTCGGCCATGGCCTTAAAACTGGCCAGATATGCCGTGTTCGGATCGAGTTCGTGAGGATGTGCAAAAGACATCACAAAATCAAGGTTTGGCAAGGCATCTGCCAGTCTTGCTGCCTCCACCACATCTTCCAATCGACAATGATGACGTTCCTGAGTACCTGGCTTCAAACGGTAGATCAAATCCGACCCGGTACCGTAATATGACCGCCGACCACCAAGCTCCATGGCAAGTTCACCTTCCCGATTGTAAACGAAAATATTGGAAGGTACGGTTTTTAAAGCTTTTTCCACCAACCCGGAAGGTATCTTAACAATGTTGTCTTCAACAGTGGCCCCGGCATCGGTCAGCAATGTCAACGCTTCCTTGTGCTCCAGTTTTTGACCGATCTCTTCCAGTAATCGCAAAGCCGAAGCAAACAACTTCTTTTTGTCTGCGTCGGAAATAAAGGAAAGGGTTGGTGAAAAGGTTATTTCCTCAGTCATCACAATTTTCTCACAATAGCGGTTAAAAATTTAAGAACCAGGATCCCACGGTTACCCCAAAAGCAATCAGAAAAGAGAATCAGGACAGTTTGTCATCCTGTAAGCAGTGAAGGATCTGTCAAAGCCCGGAGAGTTTCTTTTTCGAAGATGTTAGCCTCTGTTCTCATAGTCAGAGTGACATCTTACTGGCCAGCATCCCTTAACTAAATGGCATCATCGTTTATCCTGGTTCGCAAACAAAGTAATAGATCAGGCAGCCGGTTGATCAGGGCATTCAGATATATTAATGCCCATTTCCAGCAATTTTTTTTCAGAAGGACAGCCATCCGATTCCCAGCCCATTTCCCGGTAGAATTCCATTTTCATGGGTTCCATCCACTCCAAGGCCTCGGAAGGTCGTCCACTGGAGATATATTCTTCCATAAAGAACATATTTGGCAGGCGATCTTCAATTGCGCGAGAACCGAATTTGTAATTCAGATAACGTTCTGTATGGATAATGCGTTCACCGATCTCAAAAAGTTCTTCCGAACTAAACGAAAGACCGGTAAGCGTATTGACTAGCTCGGTTTCAAGCTTCAGATCAAATTTGCCCAGGAGGGATAAAACCGGAACCTTGCAGATACCCAGAGAGTCCAGCACTACATTTACTATCATTGCCCTTTTAATTAAGCTGGGTTTACCGTAAATGGAGCCAAGATTCACAGCCTGTTCGGTGCCGAATTCAAGGTCCGCTTTCTCGGGTGTCCAGGTATATTCCATGGATGCATAAACACTGCTGTAATCACCACCCCGACTTGAGACCGCATATCCCAGTGCAGTCCCCATAATGTTGTAGGGATGGTAGGCGGCCAATTCCAGACCTTTCACATGGGGTGCAAACTGCTCAGATCCCCTGCCGATCTCTTCTGCAGCCCGTTTAACACCTTGGGCAAGTAATTTACCCAGGTTTCGATGATAGGCCAGATCTTCCACCAGGGTTTTCATGGTTTCTGCGTTTCCCCAATCCAGATCCAGACCACCAGCGTCCGTAGCGGAAAGGATACCTCTTTGATACAGATCCATGGCAAAAGAGATGGCGTTCCCGGTGGAAATAGTATCCAGACCGAGCCTGGTGCAAAGATTGTCCAGGTTGACCAACTCTTTAAGATTGCTCAATCCGCATTTGGACCCCAGGTTAACCATGGTTTCAAACTCAGGGCGGGTTGCAGTTTCATTCGTGGATTCTTCAAATTTTAAATCCGCCTTGCACTTGATGGGACAATTGGGACAGCCCTTCTTTTTTACTCGATATTGCTTCAGCGATTTACCATCAATCTCATTGATGTGTTCGAATCTGTTTTGACGATAGTTTCTTGTTGCCAGAATACCCAGATCATCCGCCCATTTCACATATCCAGCCCCTCCATATTCGGCAAATTTTCTGAATTCACTCGATTCCCGCAAAGCTTTGATATAACGCTTTATTGTATCTCCCTGTAACTTGTCCTGCCTTTTCATCTGCCGGGTGTTACAATCTACAACAACAGCTTTGAGATTCTTTGATCCCATAACAGCTCCCATGCCGGTCCTGCCTGCTGCATGGTCTTTTTCCGAAATGATTGCTGCAAAACGTGTCAGGTTTTCTCCCGCGGGGCCGATGGCCAAGACTCCCACTTCCCTATCCTGATACTGCTCTTTAAGCCAGTCTTCCGTATTCCAGGTGTCACACCCCCATAGATTTTCAGCGTTTTTGAACTCTACAGATTCGCCATCAACCATCACATACGTTGGTTTTTCAGCTTTTCCTTTAACAATAATTGTTTGTATGCCTATCGCCGTCAGCATCATTCCGGCATTACCTCCAATATTGGAGCTACCCAGAATGTTGGTTAAAGGAGATCGAGCGCTAACATGTAACCGGGGAGAAACTGGAGCCCGCTTATTTGTCAGCAGACCACTGGAAAACATCAATTTGTTCTCAGGCCCTAGTGGATCGACATTTACTGGCAGCTTTTCATTAAGATAAGCAACATTGAACCCTCTGCCACAGATATAGGTTTTTAGTAAATTTTCCGGAAACGGATAGAAACAGTAACTTTGCAGAGTTAGATCAATTTCTAAGATTGAGCCTAAAGAGTTCATTTAACATCCAAAAAAAGAAAAAACAGGTTATTTTTGTACCTATCCTCTAAATTAAACCTATTTAAAAACCCTAAATAAAATCCAAGCATCTGTAATTACAGTACTTAGTCAAAAATAGGGTCGAAATAAAAAAAATGGGGAACAACTACGGATTTTGGCATCTTGAAAGTGAAATTTTAGGGATTCGGGAAAAATTTGTCAAAGACATACAACAATCTTTAACAACACATATTTTGGATTTTTAGTAAGATGCACCATTTTCAAGCCTGATCCATCCGGAGTTTCGTTATCACGATGCAGGAGCCAGTATCAGATGGGGGTTTTTGGTTAACAATGCACTCTCTATGACAATTTAGAGCGTATCCCCGCGTCATTCCGATCGATGCTGCGAGCCTCGCATTTCATGACCCGGAATCTAAACAGGTTTTGTTGGTTCGCTGATTTTGGATGCCGGATCAAGTCCGGCATGACTGTCGGTGACAGTCACTTTCAATAATAAAACTGATTTTTGCGGTAACTTGCTGATTATACGGCTGTTGATAAGCGAATCTTGCAGCGTCGAACGAAACGATAGATCCACCTCTGTGACATTTGTAAAGATACTGGCAAGGAAGGAAGAATTGTGATGCAGAACCGGGAAGGAAAAGATGAGCCAATAAAGCGACTCATCTATACATTGATCACGATATAATAAGACCGATTACTTGAATCAGGCAGTCAACATAGATTTAACCAGCTTGGCTGCCGCGCCGGCATCCGGAGCATATCCATCAGCTCCGATTTGATCGGCAAAAGACTGGGTTACCGATGCTCCACCTACCAGAACCTTGACCTTGTCTCTTAAACCATTTGATTCCAAGGCTTCTATGGTCTGTTGCATGATCGGCATGGTGGTGGTTAACAAAGCAGACATGCAAACCACATTGGCATTGTTATTCTTGACACTATCGATGAAGGCATCCACGGATACGTTAACCCCCAGGTTTTCTACTTCAACACCGCTACCTTCTATCATCATAGCCACCAGGTTTTTACCGATATCATGCAAATCCCCCTGAACGGTTCCGATCACCACTTTGCCGTTCACCAGCTGACTATCCTCCCCCAACAAAGGCTTAATTATTTCAACACCCGCGCTCATCGCTTTGGCTGCCATCAAGACTTCCGGGATAAATATCTCTTCCTCTTCCATCAACTCACCAACCAGATCCATGGCTGCAATTAATCCTTCGTTTAAGATAGCACTGGCAGCAATTCCCTGTTCCAGACTCGATTTGACCAAATCCGTTACTTGCGATTCCTCTCCTTCAACAACAGCATCGATTAGTTTTTGTTTGTCAAACATTGTATTTCTCCATCAATAATTACGTTGATTGTTGTATCCTCTCATAGTTATTAAGGATTGCAATTGATCCAGATGATCAGATCACACCATTTATAGATTAAGCATCCACGGACTTTTCATCCCTCTTTCCTCCACCAAGCATCATAAACTCCCCCTCTTCACGCATTATATAATCCATGACGGCTTCTCTGGTTTCCCGCAATTCAGTTTTGATAGCTGCAACCGCCCCCTCTTTGTCTCGTTTTTTTAATTTTTCCAATAAAATGCCGTGAATATCCAGCAACGAATCTCCGGCACGACGAATCACCATAAAACGAGCCAGGCGATCCAGCAACTTCCCCAATGAATCAGCCAATTGATCGTTGCCTGAAGCCTTTGCAATTAAGTAATGGAAATTCCGGTTTTCGTCCGTGTAGCGCCCGTATGATTCATCATCATCACCTGTGTACTCGCCGTGAATTGAATCAAGGAACTTCAGTTCCTGATCGGTTATTTTATCGACCGCCATTTGCACAGCTGCAACTTCCAGCACCTCCCGCAGTTCCAATAAATCTCTTAATTCTTTCAGGCTGACACAACTGACAAAATATCCGGACCTGGGTTTGATAGTCACCAAATGCTCAAAACTCAATAGTTGTAATGCGTCTCTCACCAGAGTAGTGCTGGCTCCATATTCCTGCTTTATTTCATCGACCTCCAACCGCTGTCCGGATGTTTTCTGACCGGTAATAATGGCTGTCTTAATCTCCCGGTAAAGCTTGGATTTTATGTCGTTTCCCAGGTGTTGTGATTGCATGTGACACTTCTTTCGGATTAAATGAACCAATATAAGCAATCAGATCACCATCTATCCAAAAAATAGAGGTTGCGACCTGATCACTGAGTGGTTTTCCATAATCTCTTGGAGACATGAATAATTGCCCCACAGACTGACAACTGATAGCCGCCAATTGATAAACACAGTCAAAACCGGAATCAAAGCCTGTGCTTAAAGACCAGGCATGGCTGAACTAAAACCTAACATTATGTGTAATTTGAATGGTAAAAACTATATCAAGAGCTTTTTTAGTTTGTCATTATCAATTTGACAGGTTGATTGCCCAAATACTAGTTTAGATATATCAATTTTCCTATCTGATCTATCAACGGGTTTCTTATGATTTCGACTCACAACACAAGCATGATTAGCGCCCACTATGCAAGAATGGGCGCAGAGGAATGCAGAAAAATCCACCAGGGGACCTTGGAGATTCTGGAACGAACCGGTGTAGACGTTCATTATGAGCCAGCCAGGGAAATACTTGCCAAAGGCGGGGCTGCTGTTGAAGGACTAAGAGTTCGAATACCGGAATATATGGTATCCAGAGCCCTTTCCACAGTGCCCGAGCGTATTACACTTTACGACAGATTCAAAAAGCCCGGAATACGGGCTTGTGATTACCAGACCTATTTTGGCGGAGGCTCCGACTGTTTGACGGTGCTGGACCACCAGACAGGACAAAGACGTGATCCAAAGCTTAGTGATGTAATAAATGCTGTGAAGGTAATGGATGCTTTACCTGAGTTTGACTTTGTGATGTCCCTGTTTCTTCCCAAAGATGTTGACCAGAGAATATACGATCGTTACCAGATGGAGGTCATGCTGAACTATACCAGCAAACCCATTGTTTTTGTAACGCCTGATTTTGAGGGATGCAAGGCAGCAGTCGAAATGTGCGAGCTGGTGGCGGGCGGAGAAGAAGCTTTCAAACAGCATCCGTTTGCTACCTGTTATGTGAATGTGACATCCGGTCTGGTCGCAAATGAAGAGGCATTGCAAAAGTGTATTTACCTGGCTGAAAAAGGATTGCCACAATTGTGGATTCCACTGAATGCCGGTGGAGTTAACTCCCCGGTTACCACTGCCGGATGCATGGCATCAATGAATGCAGGCATTTTACTTGGGATCGTGTTAGCTCAACTTGTCAATGAGGGTGTTCCCGTGGCAGTGCCGGGTTGGAACGGCGGCCCCTATAACCTTAAAACGATGGTGGGGAATTACGTTCTGGCTGATGAACAGGGTGTTCCTACGTCCATGGGTAAATATTACAACCTGCCCGTTTTCGGGTTGGGCGGATCAACCGATTCCAAAGCACTGGATCAGCAAACCGGGATGGAGGTTACTGTCAGTCTGATGACTGCCCTTTTGCATGGCGCAAACATTGTGCATGATGTGGGATTCATGGATTCGGGAATGCAAGGGTCCCTGCAATTGCAGGTTATAGCCAATGAAACCATTGGCTTTCTCAGGGCTGCCACCAAAGGTGTCGAAGTTACCGATGAAACCCTGGCTTTGGATGTGGTTGACGAGTTGGGTCCCACAGGAAATTACCTGGATCATCCCCATACCCTGAATCACTATAAGGAACCTTTTTATTCCAAATTATTTGAAAAAGGCAACTACGACCGCTGGAAAAAAAGAGGTGAACTCACCATGGAACAAAAAGCGGCCAAGGTTGTGGATGACATCCTGGAAAAGCACACCATTGAACCGTTACCGAAAGAGGTACAACAGGGAATTAAAGCAATCGTAGAAAAAGAGCAGAAGTGGATTGATGGAAAATAGATGTCAGACTGATGTGTTAGAAGAACTTGATTACTTGTCATTTCGGGCTTGACCCCATAAGCGCTAAGTTATTTTTTACAAAGTTTTCGTCAACTGGGTCACCTAATACTGAGTCTTTGGAGCATCTTATAAAAGCATAGGATGTAGCGTAGCGAAACCCTATGTTGACAGGTTCTACAGTTTTTATGCTCTGAAGGAGCATTTCAAAACCAAGGTTTGAAAATCATCATCTCGATGAAGCACTCCTTCAGAGTG
>JAKSDL010000809.1 GCA_022360105.1 Pseudomonadota bacterium | reverse complement strand
TTCCGGAGTATTTCTGGGATTTTGAGGATATCGGGGAACCCAGAAGCGAGTCTGGATTTAAAGCAATTCTTCAAAATGTTGAGTCGGGTTGGGTCGCAGTTACTGTGCGTTGGAGTTCACTACTGGGGAGACCTGTTTTAAATAGTTACGAGGTTGGCATTAACAAGATGAAACTTGCCAAAATAGAGGTGTCCGATGATGCTCGGCAGGTTAATATAGCTTTTTTACATGCGCTGAACCCGATTTTTCTGGAAGACTCATCCTTTGACGAAGCTTTTGAGGCATTTAAAAGGATAAATCTAGAATCGGAAACTCTGGCTGATGATGTTGAAAAACTGGGCATTCTATTTCCACTGATGGCTGAAGTTTTGGAATTTGATGAATCCGGAATTCCCGGATTGTCAAAACCGATTGGGGTTTTAAATCAAAAAGGAACGGCCTTACCGAATTGGGGATCTATTCTGCATTTTGATTATTCGTTGTTTAGCGAACAAGGAGAGGAGAAATATACCAGAGATTTTATCGAAGTTTTAAGTTCGTTGATTGTAGGACCAGGAGAATTGGTGCTTAAAGCATTACAAGAGTTTAAATACATCGGTCCTTTAAGGGAAATCCCTTCCAGGAGTTTTAATCCCGAGTTATCTCCAAATGAGTCTAATTGGTCCTCTGGAAAGGCTGCCTGGGATTTGGTTAGCAATCTGGATGAAGACTCTGCCAAGTTGGAAATCATCAATGACTGGCTTTCAGCAAATGAAAAGCTTAACAGTGGCTATAGGATTGAACTTAAGCGTTATAAAGAGCTTGATTTGCATGGCCCCTTGGCTGTGGCGATAAAACAAGGCAGAAACCTTGAGGATTTGACTTGGTTTAATGAACAGCTGGAAGAAATACCCACAAAAACCCAACTTTTGCTCAAAGACACCATAAAAGAATTGGACGTTCTTCCTCAGGATGTTGGGGTTGGTATCTCTCAGGTTTTACCCGTGGTGGTTTCGGCAGTTTGTTCAGAATCGGGCATCGTAGTAGTTGAACAGCCGGAACTTCATGTTCATGCTGCCTTTCAGGTAGCCATGGGTGATTTGTTTGCATCCATGATTCGAAATCATGAGAATGACAAGGAGAATAAAAACATCATTTTTCTTCTGGAAACACATAGTGAATATATGACACTCAGGTTCCTCCGTCGCCTTTATGAAACCTCTCAAGATGAACTGGAACCAGGCGCTCCCTGGTTAACTCCGAATGATCTGGCAGTCTACTGCTTAAACCCTAAGGAAGAGGGTGTTGAAATCAGACTTCTCAGAGTGGATGAGGAGGGCGAATTCCTGGATCGATGGCCCAGGGGATTCTTTGCCGAACGCAAAAGGGAATTGTTCTAATGTTCAAAGAATACGCTGTAGATCCTGAAACCATTGCATCCAGTTGGGATACTCATCGGATTTTGATGGGATTGTTCGGCTTTCATCGTGGTCGATTGATATCCAAATTTCCTAAGCATTGGAAACGTCTGGCCATCGAAGCAGCCCAGAAACTGACGGAAGGTAGAAAACAGGAACGAATTGTTGAATCGCTTAATCAAATTGGCAAAAGCAACAATGTCTTGATCAAATCAGGCCGGGAGTACCCTAATAACGACTGTTCCTGGTTGGACAATGCGATAGTCGCTCACTATCAAAATCCCTTTAGTGCTATCATTTCTTCAGTGAATCGAGGAGATTGTGACGCGGTTTTATGTGACGAAGATTGTACGGAAGAACATCCATTGCTGCATTGCCCAAGGGAGTTAATCATTCCAAAGACCCCAGAAGACTTATCGTTAGCTACTGCTTTGCTTTTGTATAATTCCAAATGTGTTAGATTTATTGATCCCTATTTTGATCCTTCGCAATCGAAATGGATAAACTCAACAAAAGCATTCCTTGAGCGGATCTCAAACCCCTTTAAGACTGAATGTGAGATCCATTATCTCGAGACGGATAATCCACCCGACCCAGCCGTCAGGTATAATGCCTTGCCTAAACTCGCTAATGTCGTGCCAGAAGCTATGTCGCTTAAAATCTTACGCTGGCAAAGGAAAGAAGGGGGTGAAAGATTCCATGCCAGATATTTGTTGACTGAACATGGAGGCTTGAGATTCGACTCAGGCTTGGATGAGGCAGACGAAAACGAAACGACCGATGTTACAATTCTTGATCGGGAACTTCATCGAAACAGGTGGCAAATGTTCAATCGAGATTCAAAAACTTTCTGCCTGCAAAATCCTATCTATATCGTCACCAGCGATGGAAAAATCCTTGAGCAACACATAGAAGAGATTTGAGTAATATAGCGCTCTCGTAAGCAGTGTTGTTCATAGTTCCAACCTCTCATATATCCAAATTATTTCTCCATTTTCTGTTTGACAGCAGATGTCCTCCAATTTATTCTCAAGAGAACAAATGTATCTCAATAAGATAAAAATTTGTTCAATAATTATATTGGTTGTTTGATCGTATGTTCTCCTGTTGTTTAATTGTCGTTTTTGCTTCTTTGCTTAAATTTTGGACTCGCTTACCAAAGATTTGACATTGCTGTTACGTCACATTTTTATATGACAATAGCATAAAATTTTTTATTGTAGCGCATATTTTTTTATTTTTACTTTAAAGACTTAAAGACAATATTTGTATTAATATACTGTAATAATAGTATATCTATGATTGGCATGCAAACTGCTGAAGTACATATTAAAAGGTGTCTAATTATAGTCGAAATGAAATTCTTTTATGGAGAAAAAAATGGCAAAAGACTTTATAGTATTTTTTCCGGTTGGAAACGGTGACTCTATCTTTATAAAGGCAGGAAATAAAACAATTATGACAGATGTACACTATCGAGTATCCTGCGAAGATGAAGATTCAGGCGAATATGATTTTAAGCCTGATCTAAAAAAGGCTTGTAGTTCAGGAGGTGAACGCAGATTGTCACTATTTGTTTCGACCCATCCTGATAAAGACCATACCAAAGGATTTGAGATTATTTTTCATGTCGGTAAACCTAACGATTTTGACCCAGGTAGCGGAAAAATTCTGGTGGAAGAAATCTGGTGTAGCCCATATGGTGCAAATCCACACTATATTACCGAAGATTCTGAAGCTCTTGTCAAAGAAATCAAACGACGAAAAAAGTTAATAGGTACAACAGATGGTTTAAAGGATGGCAATCGACTTAAAATACTTGATTTGAGTGAGTCTTTAACAGCAGGAAAGCTAGGTGAAAAACTGGAATGGAATCTGTTGGCCCCAACTTCTAAGGAAGCAACCATCGAAGAGTCTGATGATCCAAAAAAACCAAACAGCTCAAATAATAGCAGTTTGGTTATTAGATGGACATACATCGACGGATCTGTATCTGAGCCAATGCTATTGGGAGGAGATGCTGAGGTGCAAGTTTGGGAACGAATTTGGTCTCAATTCCCAAACGAAAAACTTAAATGGTCTGTACTACTGGCTCCTCATCATTGCTCACGATCATGTATTGCAAGAAAAAACGAAGACGACGAATATGAATATTCCGATGATGCGTTATCAGCCTTGGGGCAAGTTGACGGTGACGGTTTTATTGTAGCGAGTAGCAAACCAATTAAGAAGGATGATGACAATCCTCCAAGTTGGGAAGCTAAGCAGAAATATCTTGCTATCCTTAAAAGCGCTTGTGAAAAAGACTACAAAGACCGATTTCTAAATACTGAAAGTTACAAT
>JAKSDL010000600.1 GCA_022360105.1 Pseudomonadota bacterium | reverse complement strand
TTCCGTCCTTGTACGGTGCTTGAATTGCTCTTACCGGGAAGAATCAGACTTTAGGGGTAGGATATTGACGGATTTGTTAGCAGCGTTGATATTGGAGTAAATTTGGTTTTTTAACAATCGATACCTGGTAATTGGATACTCTGCAGAAGATGCCGCTTAATTGAGATACGTCCCTCATTCAAAAACATTGGAAAAATGAAAGTAAGAAAGTCGGAGGAAGAGGATTTAACAGCTCTAGCTACCTGGTTTAATTCTCAAAAAGAAGCAACTCGTTGGGGAGGTCCAAAAATACGTTTTCCAATCGATATCAAACAACTGAAGGAAGATTTGCAATGGGGTTTCGCTAAATCGTTCTCTTTGGTGAACGAAAATGAAGTACTTGGTTTTGCCCAGATGTTTGATCGTTTCGGGTTCAACCATTTGGGAAGGATAGCCATTCATCCCGCAAAAAGGGGGCGTAAACTGGGGCATGCATTAGTTTCGTTGATTCTGGATTCGAATGCCGGCTGTCATAAAGACTATTCGCTTTTTGTTTATGATGATAATCCTGCCGCCATTAAACTTTACAAAAATTTCGATTTTGAATTTCAGCCATATCCAAAAGGGTTGCCGACTAAAAAAGGCAGCCTGTTTATGGTGAAAAAGATCAATCATTCCTGACTAAATCAGCTGCCTTGTTTTGTGTTGATTCAAAGCACTGGTTTACCGTCCACGCTCAACAGCTTTAGTTCAGCATTTGCCTCCCTTTTTTCCTATTTTGACCTTTCACACGCTGCTGATCTGCTTTCCCCTTACTTAAATAAATTATCAGTAATTACAATAAATTAACTTAAAGCTAGTGAAAGGCTCGAAGGTCAAAAAAGGTTAAAATACAGTTTTATCTTGAATGCCTATCTTAAAACATGATAGCCAGACATGGGATTTTATAAAGCAACTGTACGATATAACCTTTTGGAAAGGGAGGAGAGAATGGATCAAAAATCAAGATTGATTCGAGTTTACACGAAGTTGGTTGTGCTGTGCCTGGTTGCAGTTTTTTTAATGCCGACCACTCTTTTTGCTGCCGGAAAATCTAATGTGGCGGCAACCAGATACCCAATAGTTCTGGCACATGGAATGGGAGCTTCGGCTGAGATTCTTGGAATCCTGGATTACTGGTGGGGGCTTGAAGATGTGCTACGAGATGAAGGGGCAGATGTCTACATAACCTCTGTTAATGGAATGGACAGCACAGCAGCCAAAGCGGCTGATTTCAAGCAGCAATATTTGGAGATTCTTGCCATCTCTGGTAAGGAAAAGGCCAATATTATCGGTCATTCCCATGGTACTATCTACACCCGTTATGCAGTGTCGAATTTGGGCCTTGGGGATAACGTTGCGTCGCATACCAGTATTGCAGGTCCTCATCGCGGAAGCGTGATTGCCGATGTCATTTTAGGCCTGGTGCCCGATTCGCTGGAATGGCTGGTAGGAGATACCTTGGATTTTATCTACGCTTTTATCTTTGGAGATAAGAATCCGGATAGTCTGCAAAACGGTTATGATCTAACCCGCACCAATATGATCAACAATTTCAACCCGAACACACCAAACGTAGCTGGCGTTTACTATCAAAGTTGGGCGGCAAAAATCAAGACCATGGCTATCAACGCCCGTAATTGGTATTTCATTGGAACCTGGCCAATATTGTTGCTTCATGAAGGCTCAAACGATGGTTTGGTCAGTGTCAACAGTGCGAAATGGGGTAATTTCAGAGGCGTCGAGGATGCATCCTGGTATAGTGCCGGATGTGATCATCTCAACATTATCGATCAGCCTTTTGGAATAACACCGGGGTTTGATCGAGATGAGTTTTACCTTGAGCTCGTTGCCGAACTCAAGAATATGGGATATTAGTTGTTGCGATCAGGTTGATTGTTAAGGGTACTTTCTGAATCAGGAGGTACCCTTTTTTTATGAGGTGATTGAGGCGGATGATTCGAAAAAGAATTTTGGCACTGGTCGGTTTGTTGGCACTTCTAGCCCTGGTATTGGTGTTTTTTGAGCGGGAATCGGAATTGCCGGATAATTATGTATTTGAGGCAAATAGCGGAATTTCTTTGAAAGATGTGGAAAAAGCAAGGGAACCAGTCATATTCGATAATTCGGATCAAGGATTCTTCATTGAAGAAAAATCCTTCTCCTCAGGCGGAATTGAGGTTGAAGATAGACCTTCGACACCTCGGATTGCCGGTTTTACAGCAAAAATCGACTACAATACCTTGAAATTTTTCCGTTATTTACATCGATTATATGCCAAAAGCGGAAGTCTGGATGAGCATCTGAGTTTTGTCTCAACAAGACTGAAGCAGCAACTGCCACCAGAGCAGGCCGAAAAAATACTGAAAATCTATCAGGATTATTTGCAATGTGAAATAGATCTGGCGGCTGAATCAGCACAATGGACATATCCGGACAGTTTCCAGGAAGTGTTGGATCTGTTGACTAAACTTCATGAGTATCGCAGAAAAATCCTGGGTGTCGAGTTGGCTGACGCCTTGTTTGGAGCTGAAGTCAAATCAAAGGAATACTCGGTCCGTAGATCTAATATATTGGCGGACGAGGATCTGTATGGAGCTGAAAAAGAACAATTACTGGAAAAACTAAACCATGACATGTGGGGTGATGAGGCAAGCCAGGTAGAACAAAAACCAAAGCCATACAATCGTTATCGAGAAAAGCTTCAGATTTATTCCAAGGATTTTGGTGAACTGTCAGCAGAAGAAAGATCGGAAAAAATGAACGAATTCAGAGAGTCTTTTTTTTCCAAGGATGTCGTGCAAAGGCTTGAAGCCGTTGATACACAAATAGCCACTGAAAAAGCAGCTGAAGAACAGTATTTTCAAGATCAGGCAGAAATTATGAACAATGCCGAATTGACTGAAGAGGAAAAAGAGGACGCTGTTTTTGCCCTACAAAATGAAACCTTTGGTGATCAAGCTGAAAGCTTTAGACGCCGCGAAGCGATTCGAAAAGGATTGGAGGCATTGAAAGCACAGACTGAATCCGCGCAAAAATAATCCTGAAAAGAGAGAATTCAACAACTGGCCAGGATTTCCCAAACGAAAATCCGCTTGCAGTCTTAGTCAGTAAGTTTGAAGATGATTTGAGTGATACGATAAGAGGATGTGCAGCATAATAGAAAAAGACTCAGGAATGTATCCCATGCCGACCTGCCCTGTTAACAAAATCAACCAGGTGATTCAGGGCAGCATGAGTTTTTGGCTTGTACAAACCGTTAGCAGGGCAATGGAAACTAGGAGGCAAAAAGTACTTTCCGGTTAAAGAGCGGAGCTGTACTGATTTTGGAAAGGGAGGAATGATGTTCAAAAGAAAGTGGGAGATGTTCCATAACCAACTTGTCTGCCTGCTCACAGGATATACCAAGCAACTTGGCCATCATAGGAGTTGGAATCATGATTTCTCCCTCATCATCAGGTGGTAAAACATCACCAAACAAATTTAAAAACACTTTGGTACGCGCTATTCCGTCAATGGTCTGAGAATTGGTAGCCTTGATTTCATCCAGTGATTTTCCAAATTCATCTGCCTGTCGCTTATATATCTCTTCCTCGTCCTCTTTAGTTTTCAGGATGGGCTTCCCAAGTATCATCAACGACAAAGTATCCATGAATTCCACTTTGCATTCCGGCAAAAAGCTTCTGTATTCCTCCTCGTAAATCTCAAGCCAATCATCAGGTATAAATTCTGCCAATTTGCGATAATCTTTTGATTCTTTCGCGTCTAAAAATTCCAGGTAATATTGGGCGTGGGCATCACCTTGCTTTACCTGCCTTTCATAATACTCCCGGGCATGGGGAGGCATTTCGGTTTGAAAAAGAACGGCTGTATATCCGTTTAACAGCTCTACGAGTTTGTTCATTTGAGTCCCCTGGTATTATAATGGTTCGGTATTACCAATGCGAGTTACTTGTGCTCAAAATATTACAATCGTATCTTTCGATTTGCCGCCTATCCCTAAATACCGATAGATACTGATTTAAGCCTCAAGTCTGAATTATCTGGTCATATCAAACCGACCGGACCCATCCCCTCCGCAAATGAGTCGGTTTTGAAAATTCAAACCTGAAATCATCGGCAGTAGAATACACCAAAACTGAAACAGATTGTTGAAAATTTTTATAAGATTGCCTTTAATGGTAAAAAATCGATGATTAAAACTTGATAAAACTAAATAAAAACAGTGAGTAGGAAATAGTGTCAATGTTGGTTAAATCCAGCCCTCAAAGAAATGAGATTGTCCCACTGTACAAAGCATCTTCAAAAATGGATAAAATTGCATTCAATTAGGGCGAAAACTATTGCCACCGTCGTCGAAAATAGCTCTATAAGAATGCACAGTTAGAGGCTGTAATTGATCAGATACAGTTTGTTCTCATTTTCGAGAACCATTTCATCAACCAGATTCCAGCCAAAACGGGAGTAAATCGGGAAGATTTTGGGTAAACAGGTTGCATAAACTGAGCTTAAATTATTGGTTTCCAGAATTGATTGGACCAATTCGACGTTAGCTTGTCCCACGTAAAAGGAGTTTCTGTTTGGGATGCTGATCACAAAAAAATTTAGGACTTCACAGCTCAAATGTTTTTGTGCATCCGTAAGTGTAAACCCCATTTTTTCTACCTGATATTCTTGTCGGTGGTTCAAATTGAATGACATGCCTGCCAGAATTTGATCCGAGTATCGGAGTAAATAATGCTTCAAACTGTAGAAATCGACCCCTGGTGACATTGAGCAGTCCTCATCATTTATATGATAATTATTCATTATCCAACTTGTGGTTAAACTACTAAAGGAGTTATAGAGAAGTTTGTTGTATAAATTGTCTCTGTTGTTTTCGACCAGTTGATATTTCATGTCAGCTTCTATTTATAAAAGATTCATGGCTAAAAACCTCTATTTTCTTTTTGGAGTTTTTGTTTTTGTTCTAATTGCGCTCAAAGCAATAACAAATAATTTCTGGATAGAAGAGGTTATAGCGGAAAAGGGCACGATTGATTTGGAAAGTTATGACTTAGACAAAGATGTTGTTGCATTAAACGGAGAATGGGAATTTTATTGGGCAGAGCAAGTTCTTTTCGGAGATTCTACAATCAAGAAAACTTACAACTATGTTCCGGAAGATTGGAACCATAGCAAGAAGTATAAAAATCAAGGTTTTGCAACTTATCGTTTGGAGGTATTGCTTCCTCAAACAAAAAAAGTAAAAACCTACGGATTATATTTGAATAGGGTTGGCAGTGCCTACACACTATTTGTTAACGGGAATGAAAAAGGATCAAACGGAGTAGTTGGCAGAGATTTGGGAGAAGAAATACCACATCGGGAAACGCAAGTGATTTACTTTGATTTGCCACCAAATAAACCTTTGGAAATAACCATGCAAGTCAGTAATTATCACCATCTGACAGGTGGAATCAAAACAGGAATACTTTTTTCTTCTTCAAAGAAAGTCCAAAAAACAAGATTTGGATTTTTGGCTGTTGATTTTTTAGCTGTAGCCATACTTACTGTGTTAGTGATTGTGTATTCTTCGATTTATATTTTTAAACCTGAAAAACAGTTTCTATATTTCATACTATTTTTAGTATTCATCTGCATTTACGTCGCCGGTACTGGTGAAAATGTTTTAGGTTCTCTGTTTCCCGGGCTTCCCTGGTTGTTTTTTATGAAGTTAATACACTTATGTATGGCGTTGCATTTCTTCTATTATAACAACCTATTGAATCTTCTGTATCCAAATGAAAAAATCCCCTTTTTTTACCAAATTGTCCAAAAATCATCTCTCGTTTTTTCGGTAATATGTCTGGTTGCCAGTGTCAAGGTCATTGCTCTTGTATTACCTGTTTTTCATGGGGTTATTTTTTTGTCTGTTTGCTATTGGATGGTTTTAATGGGCAGAGCCATCCTGAATAACAAAAGAGATTCAATAATAATATTCTTGGGATTATGTATTTATGCAATTGCAGTCGCTCTGGAGGTTGCCTATGTAAATCAACTGGCCAGAAATCCGAGATTTGTTCCAATTGGAATTTTGTTCTTTTCCCTGTCTTATGTTTTTGTTAATGCTCGGGAGTTCGCATCATCCTATAAACTAGTGGAAAAGGCTGAAAACGAAAAGCACAAAGCGATTGCCCAGGCACATGTGGAGAAGGCGGCTTTTTTAGCGGAAAAAGAAAGGAGCAGCATTCTGCATCAGACACTGACAGATTCTGAAAGTATCAGCCAGGTAGACAAGATTAGGGTGAATTTGCGGCAAATCAGCTACATTATGTCCGAATCCGGTGGATCTATTGTGTACGGAGACAAGGGAGAGCGCTTGTTTGATCTGGATTTGACGTTGAAGAGAATATCGGAGATTTTTGGAACCAACAATCAGCTCATACGTTGTTCCAAGGCGTACATTGTAAATCCTTCCAAAGCCAGGAAAGTGGTTCGCAACAATCGTCGTTATGAGCTTCAATTTATTAACTCTGAGATTGAGAATGTCCCTGTGGGAAACAAGTACGTCACAGAAATCAGGAGTTCGATCCAGGTGAATTAATTTCATCACAGGTGTGCAATGATCAAAAAGCTATCCGGAATCTTATTGAAAACAGTAACTAACAGCCTGTTGTTAGTTGGGGTAACCTTGATTGTTTGGTATTTTAAAAAAGATTCCGGTCTGTCTCTGAACGATACGCTGTTTTGGGTTGGTGCAGCACCGATTGTTTTGTTCAGTCTTACTTTTTTCGGCGGATTCATGGGCAGGGCAAACTTTGGTTATCAATATAGTGGCTCGATTATAAATAAATCCTCAAATCAAAAAGCCCAGGAAGAAGGCAATGACATGAAATCCAGGTTTATATCCAATCTTGCCTGGATATTAGCCGGGTCCCTGCTTTGGATAATTAGCTATTTTATCTGATTATTGAAATCTCAGCGGATTAATTCCTTCCTGCCAATCAACCCTGGCTACTTCAGACTACAGCAATCTCCTCTTTAAACTTAAACAGGCTTTCTAAAATGCGACCCAAAGCATGCTGAAGGCTCCGGATGGCTGTGAGACCTGCCATTATCTCTATAGCATTTAATTTTCCCTTAAAAGCACCTGCTAAGACTCTGCAAGAATTACTGATTTACCAATCCCACTGCCTTGCTAGGGAACACAACCCGCTAATTTCCTTTTTTTGGGAACTGTTGTTGCAGAAAGATACCAAATCCACTTTAACATCTAGAATACCAACGATCGCCGGATTTTTGAGTTCGTTGAGAAGACCCAGTAGTAAGGAAGAAAATGGAAAACTTTGTAGAAATTCGTGTCCCGAATATTGGTGATGTCAGCAATGTCACAGTAAAACAGATTATTGTTTCTGCCGGCAGCTATATCAGGAAAGGTAAATCGGCCTTCCGTTTGGACCTGGGATACGGTCTGATGGATGTTTCCTCTCCGGATAGCGGTATGATCAAAGAAATCTTCATTGAGGTGGGGCAAAAGGTATCCAAAGATACCTTACTTGCCAGCCTGGCTGTCGGGATTGTCCCCGAAGAAGAAATTCCGGTCTCGCAGCCAACCGCTTTATCCCCCTCTCCCGATTCAGCTCCTGATCCAAATCCTACTCCAATCATTCATCCAAACGAAGATATTGAAACAGACGTTGTAGTGATAGGGGGTGGTCCCGGGGGGTATACAGCTGCTTTTCGCGCAGCTGACCTGGGAAAACGGGTGGTATTGGTGGAACGGTATCCGGAAATCGGCGGGGTTTGTCTTAATGTGGGTTGTATTCCTTCCAAGGTGATGTTGCATATCGCCAAGGTCGTTGATGAATCTATTGAAGCTCAAAAATTTGGTGTGAGATTCGGTCCGATTAAATTGGATGTTGAAAAGATGCGGGCCTGGAAAGCAGGTATTGTCTCCCAATTAACAGGAGGGCTTTCCAGCCTTGCCAAGCAGCGTAAATTAACCATTGTTCAGGGATATGCCCGTTTCAGTGCTCCCCATGAACTCGCGGTCACGAATGATGGATCAACACGCAAAGTAAGCTTCGAAAAAGCTGTTATTGCAGCCGGTTCGTCAGCCACGATGTTTGACGAATTTCCTAAGGATAGGCGCATCGTGACATCAACAGGAGCCCTGGAACTGAAACAAATTCCCGATCGTATGCTGATTATTGGTGGTGGTGTGGTAGGACTGGAAATGGCAACGATTTACCATGCTTTAGGTTCCGGAGTGACGGTAGTTGAAGCCGGTAGCAGCCTGATCCCTATGGTGGATGAAGATTTAATCAAACCTCTCCACAATTATGTATCCAAGCGATATCAGGAGATCTATCTCAACACCAGCGTATCTTCCCTGACTGTTCAAAATACCGGGGTATTGGCAACATTTGCAGCGGATCGGGAAATAGAACCGGCAGAGTTTGACATGGTTCTGGTTGCGGTTGGCAGAAAACCAAACAGCAGGGATCTGGGTTTGGATAAAGTCGGCGTGGCTGTTGATGAAAAAGGCTATATTCAAGTGGATCGTCAACAACGAACCACTGCCGAACAGATTTTCGCCATTGGAGATATTGTTGGAGAACCTATGCTGGCTCATAAAGCTTCCTATGAAGGTAAAATTGCGGCTGAGGTAGCATGCGGACAGCAGTCCGCTTTTGATGCGACGGTAATCCCTTTTGTGGCTTACACTGATCCCGAGGTTGCCTGGGTTGGAGCCACAGAAAAGCAAGCTATCGCCCAGGGTATCGATTTTGAAAAAGCGGTATTCCCCTGGTCGGCCAGTGGTCGCTCCCTGACTATGGGACGAAAAGAGGGCCGAACTAAAATTATTTTTGACAGAGAAAGCAATGTGGTGATGGGTGCCGGAATAGTAGGACCAAACGCCAGCGAGCTTATTTCGCAAATGGCGCTATCCATCGAAATGGGCTGTGAAGCCCAGGATTTGAGTCTGACTATTCACCCGCACCCCACCCTCTCTGAATCTCTTTCCATGGCAGCTGAACTCTTCGAAGGCACCATAACCGATCTTTATATCCCCAAGCCGAAAAAACAACGGGGTAGTTGACTTCCCACACGCTTTAAACCGTGTTGTTCACTTTTCCCTATAACTTTTATCTCACTATTATTAAAGGCGAAAAAATGGCAACAGATTCTGAAATTGATATTAAGTTCATTCGCTACCTGGATGAAAACGGGAGTCCTGTCTCATCATTACCGGACTTCGCGGGGGAGCAGGATGAACTGCTTGAATTGTATCGTCTGATGACACTGATACGTAAATTTGACGCCAAGGTGGTTTCCATGCAACGAACCGGTCAAATGGGAACCTTTGCATCGTCACTGGGTCAGGAAGCGGTGTCAGTGGGTATCGGACGGGCGCTTAGACAAACAGACCTGTTTTGTCCCTATTATCGTGACCAGGGAGTACTGGTACAGAGAAATGTTAAATTGCTGGAGGTTATGCAGTTTTGGGGAGGAGACGAAAGGGGAAGTCGTTTCATAGGCAACAAGGAGGACTTTCCCATTGCCATTCCCATTGCTACCCAACTGGTGCACGCGGTGGGCGCAGCCTATGCCATCAAATTGCGAAAGCAAAACAGGGTAGTACTAAGTACCTGTGGTGATGGCGGCACTTCAGAAGGAGATTTTTATACAGCTTTGAATGGGGCAGGGACTTGGAACCTGCCCCTTGTTTTTGTAATCAACAATAACCAATGGGCAATATCGGTCTCTCGAAAGATCCAGTCTAAATCGAAAACACTGGCTCAAAAAGGAATTGCCGCCGGAATCGATTGTCTGCAGGTAGACGGTAACGATGTGATCGCTGTGAAAGAGGTTGTTGGCAAGGCTTTAGGCAAAGCAAGGGAAGGAGGAGGCCCGACCCTTATTGAAGCTTTGTCATATCGATTGTGTGATCATACAACAGCCGATGATGCCAGCAGATATGTCGACAAAAAGGAACTGGACAGGGCCTGGCAAACCGAACCTGTCAAACGGCTGAAAACATACCTGCTGTCCAAGGACTGGCTCAGTCCTCAAAAAGAGAAGGAGCTTGAAGAATCTAACCAGGCTGAAGTGGATCAGGCCGTAGAGGATTTTCTCAATTTAACGCCACAGGCACCGGAATCGATCTTTGATTATCAGTATGGAAATCTTCCTGAAGCCCTGCTGGAACAGAGGGATGAACTGGGATTAATCCTGCAACCCGATAACAGGAATTAGATATGAAAGAAATTACCTTAATCGAAGCGATTAACCAGGCACTGCATTATGAAATGGAAAGGGATGAAGATGTCGTCGTGCTTGGGGAAGATGTTGGGGTAAACGGTGGAGTCTTTCGGGCAACGGTTGGTCTGAATGAAAAATTCGGTAAAGACAGGGTGATCGATACCCCCCTTTCCGAGCAAATGATCAGCGGAATGGCTGTTGGCATGGCCGCCCAGGGATTGAAACCGGTGGCAGAATTTCAGTTTCTCGGGTTTATTTATCCGGGCTTTGACCATATTATCAATCATGCGTCTCGCCTGAGAAACAGAACTCGCGGCAGGTTACACTGTCCCGTTGTCTATCGGGCTCCTTATGGAGCCGGAATTCACGCTCCGGAGCACCATTCTGAAAGCACTGAAGCCCTGTTTGCCCATATTCCGGGTTTACGTGTTGTGATTCCTTCTTCTCCTGCCCGGGCATACGGCTTGATGTTAGCTGCCATCAGAGATCCTGATCCCGTGATTTTCCTTGAGCCCAAACGTATTTATCGCATGCACAAACAGCAGGTGCCGGATACTGGTGAAGCTCTTCCTCTTGATCGCAGTTTTATTCTACGCGAAGGAAGTGACATCACTTTGGTAAGCTGGGGAGCCATGATTCATGAAACCTTGCTGAGTGCCAAAAAACTGGCTGCAGAAGGAGTGGAAGCGGAAGTCATCGATTTGGCAACTGTGAAGCCATTGGAAATGACAACAATTCTCAATTCTGTAGAAAAAACAGGTCGTTGCGTTATTATCCATGAAGCAGCACGTACTTGCGGGGTTGGGGCGGAAATTGCGGCGCAGATTGCTGAAAAAGGGCTGATGTCTTTGCTCGCACCGGTTAAGAGAGTAACCGGTTTTGATGTGGTGGTGCCGTACTTACAATTGGAGAAATACCAGTTGCCCGATGTAGATCGAATTATAAACGCTGTGCATAGCATTATGGAGTATGTATGAAACAATTTAATCTACCGGACGTGGGAGAAGGTCTTCAAGAAGCCGAGATCGTTCAATGGAACGTGCAGGTGGGCGACCTGGTTGAAGCAGACCAGATCATCCTGATTATTGAAACGGATAAAGCCAATGTAGAAATTCCCAGTCCATACAAGGGCAAAATTACCAGGCTTCATGGAAATCCGGGCGACATCGTAAAAGTGGGAAATCCCCTGGTTGAATTCGATGGTGAAGAGGAAGCCGTGGCAGAAGTTTCTGCAGAGGATGCCGGAACAGTAGTCGGCAAGCTGGAGACTGGTGCGGAAATGCTTGAGAATTATTCTTCCGGAAACCAAGCCACGGCTGTTACCAAAAAGAAAATCATCAGGGCGACACCGGCCGTTCGTGCTTTGGCTACCAGGTTAGAGGTGGACATCAACGGTATTGAAGGATCAGGCCCCAGGGGCACAGTGACAAAAACGGATGTTGAATACGCGGCAACCAATGGCTTGAGCCCGGCTAAATATCTGGAGAAGACCAATGTGCAACTTCAAGAAACAACGCCAAAAACACCCGCTTTTGATGGTCAACCACTGAAACGAGCCAAACGCAGTATGGCCTTGAATATGGCTAAATCCCATGCTGAAGTGGCCCAGGTTACCTTGTCAGACGACGCAGATATTAGCCACTGGGGCAAGAAAGAGGATCTTACAGCACGAATGGTTAGAGCCATTGTCGCCGCATGTAAAGCGGAACCGGCTCTGAATGTCTATTATGATCACGACAGTTTATCAGTTAAAACCTTTGACCAAGTGCATTTGGGTATTGCAGTCGATACACCTGAAGGCTTGTATGTTCCCGTTTTAAAAAATGCAGAACAGGTAAAACCGCAACAGATCAGGGAAACAATCAATCAATTTAAGGCCAAAGCAAAAGAAAAGTCGTTCCTTCAGGATGAACTGAAAGGCGCGACCTTGATTCTTTCCAACTTCGGAGGTATTGGAGGTCGCTATGCCACCCCGATGGTGGTTCCTCCAATGGTCTGCATTTTAGGAGTCGGACGGTCACACACCGCATTAGATCTGGTGGATGACAAGCCCAAACAATTGAAAAAACTTCCTTTGTCTTTGAGTTTCGATCATCGAGCTGTCACAGGTGGCGAAGGTGCCAGGTTCCTGGAAACTGTCATTAAGGATTTGCAGAGTGATTAATACAATACGAGAATGACACTGGCGGGACAAGGTGATCTATTGATGTATCAAGTATACACCTATGTATCATGAGACAAATGAACAGGTGACTATTCGGCTCATCAGATAATTAACTGATTAAATAGACTTTTTCAGATTTGTGTTTAGATTTTTTTTCTTGAAATGCGCAATCTCCTTTATTAAAAACCCGACAGAAATTATTTGAATTCAGCAGCCATTCGTTCCTTGACTTCTTCAATGGAAAGCTTTTCTTTTTGAGAACCAATATGCCAGGAATGGCCATAGGGATCTTTCAAACTACCCATGCGGTCGCCATAGAATTTGTCTTCCACAGCCCTTGTTTCCTCTGCACCTGCTGCGATTGCTCTGGCGAAGACGGCATCAACATCTTCCACATAAAGCATTAGGGAAACAGGAGAACCTCCCAGGGTTTCAGGTCCGAGAACATCCATATCAGGAAATTCATCTGCCAGCATCACCACCGAATCTCCTATTCTCATTTCTGCATGTCCAATATTACCGGAAGGGTCATCCAGAACCATTAAGATCTCTGCATCAAAGGCAGCCTTGTAAAACTCCAAGGCCTGTGCAGCGTTTTTGATAATCAAATAAGGAGTCACAGCACCACAATGCTCAGGTACCGGGTTTACAGAAGTACTCATTTGTTCCTCCTTCATTGTTAGTGGTATTTGCTATTTCAAAAATGACAAAGGGTTTGAGTCCAACTGCTTAAATCATTCCATTTTAGTGGTGAATGTCAGCAAATTTGGCGATTTTCGCGGGAAATTTATAAAGTTTTAACCGGGTTCTGCAGAATCTTTGAACTATTCAATAGTCACCTATCTATTGATTTTTAGTGATAAACGGTAAGGCGGGCTAAGATAATGTCATTACGTTTAAGAGAATCGGGATTGTGTGTCATTCTGAACGTAAGAAGCGAGGCTCGCAGCTTTGAAAAAGAATCTGTCAGAGCTATTGAGAGGCCGTTCATTTACAGACGTAGGATAGGCAACAAGTTACCCATCCGACAACTAAATGGCACGATTCTGGCGATAAAATAAGCTAATTAAAAACCCACTAAAATCAGGAGGTTCAATGAGCGATACTTCTATATTGGAGAAACTGTTGCAATTCGCGATCAATACAGAGCATGAAATGTCTCTATATTACAATCGCCTTGCCAATGAATATGTGGATGATGAAGACATTTCCGGACTTTTCAGGACACTTTCCAAAGATGAAGCGGTGCACAGAGAGCAATTTGAAAGTTTATTGGACCTTGTAAAGGATTCAGAGGTTGATCTTAGTGAAGAGGATAGAGATTACCTGGTAGCCATGTCGCTATCTCAATCGATTACAGAATTTACGGGTTATCAGCACGTTAGAAAAAAGCCTGAGGATCGTGATCAGCTACTTTTGGAACTATTTGAGTTCGAAAAATCTGTCATGAATTTTTATAAAGCGATGCTTGAAGTTATCGGCGAAAACGATGTGCTGCAACAGATAGTCGATATCGAGAAAAGTCATGTCGTGGCTGTTATGAAGATTCTGATAACAGGAACTGAGTTTACCAGTTTGCATGACAATTGGCCTTGAAAACAATCTGATATCCGGCTTCAATGGTATGCTTCTGGCAGATAACTGGCAAATAAATTTCGAATCCTGAACTCAGTAATAGCAGCAATTCCCACGGTTTTATCCGGAATTGGAAAACGAATTTCGTGATTCAGCCTGGTGGGAAAGCAAACCGTCAAACAATAGTTCAGGAATGATCCGGAAATGCTGGTAATCTTTCTATACGGAGTGCTCTATGAACTCAAAATCCCCAGCCGACTTTGAGCGTTTCGAACAACGATTGCAAAGCGAACTGATGACCCATCCGGTCATTACCGATAACCAATACTGCAAATGGTTTGCTGAGGCAGATCTTTCCATGGATGATGTCCGCTTCTTTACCCAACAATTCTCCGTTTTTTCCAATCTTTTTTTAGTAGCCCAACTATACAAGACCATTAATGCTGTGGATTTGGAAGAGATGCATGCTGCCAAGGAAATCCTGGCCAATGAAATCGGATGCATCTTTAACAGACGGGTTGAAGAGTCTGCAGAAAGCAAACAGCGCCGTCTGGAAAATCCTGACGATGAAGGTGATGTGGAACTTGTGAACACAGAAGGCACAGTGGACGGCGGAACTTTTCGCTTCAAGGCCGCACACTTCGAATGGTTGTTGAATTTTGCCAAACCCCTTGGGTTAGGCTTTGAAAATATGGGCAAGCGCAAGTTTGGCAGCGATAGCACTCTTTTCTTTTGTGACGAGCTGATTCGGATATACGGCAGTGATGATTTCAGTGAATCTGCCGGAGCCAGTTTTGCCGTTGAGAACTGGGCAGCTGCCGGTTTCTGGAAACAATTGATTGAAGGCTTGAGACGTTTCAAAGCTAACTATGTGCCTGAATTAAAACTGGGCTTTTTCACCTGGCACGACAAAGTGGAAGATCAGCATAAAGCGCATACCTATGAGGAATTAAAGCAATTGTTCTTCGGACCTCACGCCTTTGAAGAAGACAGGTTTGTTCAATCCGGATATGAAATGCTGGATGGAGTGGCCGCCTTCTGGAACGGCCTCAATCAAGAAAGACTGCAACGAAATTAAGCGAACCGGAAAGTCGAGGCCAATATGACGAATGCAAGAGGAATCATTAGCTATGATTACGTGGAGTTTTATGTGGGCTCTGCCAAGTCTACCGCTTATTGGTTTGTGAACGCCCTAGGCATGGAACACACAGGATATGCCGGTCCCGAAACCGGTGTATCGGATCGTGTTTCTTATTACCTGACACAGAATAATCTGAAGTTTGTCATCACTTCGTTAACAACGCCTGCGAATTATGAGGTGGGAAACTTTGTCCGTCAGCATGGAGATGGCGTCAAACGCTGGTCATTGTTGGTGGAGGATGTGACCAAAGTCTTTGATGATGCTGTTCGCAACCATGCCATACCTATCACCATGCCTCGCAGAATCGAAAATGATGCCGGTTATGTCGAGGAGGCTGCTATCCGGCTGTATGATGATGCCGAGTTGGTATTCAGTAATTACGACCACTACGGGGGAGTATTTAAACCGGGATTTGAAGAACCAAGAACTCGCATTAATTCCACCGCCGTTAAACCCAATCTGCTTTGTATAGACCATATAGTCGGAAACGTGCGCGTGAATGAAATGGATCAGTGGGCAACCTATCTGAATCGTGCTTTGGATTTTGAAACATTTGTTGATTTCGGTCCCGGCGACATCAGTACCCGGTATTCAGCGTTGCTTTCCAAGGTGGTGCGCAGCAAGGACAACCTGGTCAAAAATCCCATCAATGAGCCGTACGAGGGGCTGAAGGTATCGCAGATAGAGGAATATATCAACGAATATCACGGCACCGGTGTGCAACACATTGCCTTGTTAACCGATAACATTGGCACTGCCATTCGTTCCTTGCGCCAAAATGGTGTTCAATTTCTGGAGATACCAAAAACCTATTATGAGACCTTGAAGTTAAAAAACGCGGAACTACCCGAATCAATGAAAATTACTGAAAACCTGGAGGAAATAGAAGAGCTGGGCATTTTATGTGATCTGGAAAGCTCGGGATATTTACTTCAGTTGTTCACCCATCCCATTGGGGATCGTCCTACATTTTTTTTCGAAATTATCCAGAGGCGAAACGGTGCTGAAGGATTTGGTCAGGGCAATTTTCAAGCACTTTTTGAATCGATTGAAAAAGAACAGGCAAGAAGAGGAAACTTGGACCGTTAACCAGGAGAGTCATGACATTTTATCAAAGGCAGGGAGAAATCCCTGGAAAAAAGCATGTTACCTTCTATCAGGAAGGACAATCAAAGCTTTACCGGGAAGAATTGATGAGTTCCAAAGGCTTTTCCGGCATTTACTCTACCTTGTATCACGCCAATCCTCCCACCCAGGTGAAAGAAATTCGGCCCATGATGCACACGCCGGCTGAAATCTGGGAGGATGCTCCTTTTGAGTATTTCCATTTTGTTACCAGGGAGAAAAGGATCGAAGGTCCGCAACATCTTGCCAGGATAGACTATCTGGCAAATTCCGATCTAATTGTATCAACAGTGAGACCCACGGAAAATTCCGATCATTTTTATAAAAATGCCGGTGCCCACGAGTTGATTTTCGTTCATCACGGATCCGGGGTATGTCTGAGCCAGTTTGGCACCTTAGATGTTGTCGCCGGCGATTACCTGGTATTACCAAAGGGAACGATCTATCAGCTTCAATTTAAAAATCCGGAAGCTGTGAAATTGCTGGTGGTAGAGTCTCAATCTCCTTTTGAAATCCCGAACAATTTTCGCAATGAATTTGGTCAAATGCTGGAACATGCTCCCTATTCGGAACGGGATTTCAAAACACCTGTATTAAACCAGGTGTTTACAGACTACAATGATTATGAGTTGGATGTAAAAAAAGGGAAGCGTTTCCATTCCTATCTGTTGGATCATCATCCTTTTGATGTGATCGGGTGGGATGGTTACCATTTTCCGTTTACTTTTAATATCAACGACTACGCTCCCATAGTTGGCAAAATTCATCAGCCGCCACCGGCACATTCCGTGTTTTCCACTCCCCGGTTTGTGATCTGTAATTTTGTACCGCGGCTGCTGGATTTTCACCCCAACTCCATTCCTGCGCCGTATTTTCATTCTAACGTGGATTGCGACGAGGTCTTGTATTATGTTAGTGGTAATTTTACCTCCAGGAAGGGAATAACAGAGGGATCAATCACCCTGCACCCGATGGGAATTCCCCACGGACCCCAACCGGGTAAAACGGAGGCATCTCTTGGCAAGGAAAAAACAGATGAGGTAGCCGTGATGATCGATACCTTTGCGCCATTGAAACTTACCAAACATGTGCAAAGTACCATGGTGGAGGATTACTATCGCTCTTGGCTGGAATAAGCTGAACGATAAATTGAAGCAATTGGTGGTACAAAGCTGTAGGATGGGCAACTCGTTGCCCATCGGAGATATCTGAATCGCAGGATGGGCCGGCGCAGCCTGCCCATCAGGAGCATCTTGATTGCAGGCAGGTAGGATGGGTAACTTGTTATCTGTCAGCCTGCTGCAAAAAACATAAATTTAAACTGATCAAAAATGAAACTAGCAACCCTGAAAGACGGTTCCCGCGATGGAACCTTGATTGTAGTAAAAAAAGACCTTTCAAAAGCCTGCAAGGTACCAGGCATCGCCACAACCATGCAGGATGCGCTTGATCGCTGGCAGGGTGTGGAAAACGATTTAACTGACGTGTACAAACAGCTGAATCAATCGGCCACGGCTGAAGCCTTTGATCTGGACACTAAGCAATTAATGGCACCCTTACCCAGAAGTTACCACTGGGTGGATGGCAGTGCTTATGTAACTCACGTGGAATTGGTACGCAAGGCAAGGGGAGCAGAACTGCCGGAAGATTTCTGGACAGATCCGCTAATGTACCAGGGAGTTTCAGACCAGTTTTTGGGTGCTAATGATCCTGTGCTCGTCGAAGATGAATCCTGGGGAATTGATTTCGAAGCGGAAATCGGCGTGATTACCGATGATGTGCCGATGGGTATTAAGGAGGAGAAGGCAGGCCGGCATATTAAATTGTTAGTTTTATTGAACGATGTCAGTCTGCGCAATTTAATCCCGGAAGAACTCAAAAAGGGATTTGGTTTTCTTCAAAGCAAACCAACCACAACATTTTCTCCTGTTGCTGTGACTCCGGACGAGCTTGGCCAGGACTGGCAGGAATACAAAGTGAATCTGCCTTTGTATTCCTATTTAAACGGGTCTCTGTTTGGAAAACCCAATGCCGGCGTGGACATGACATTCAGTTTCGCTCGCTTGGTTGAGCATGCCGCCAAATCCAGAAAACTGACCGCCGGTTCGATTGTTGGATCAGGAACCATATCCAACCAGGATCGCTCAAAAGGATCATCCTGTATTGCCGAACGCAGAATGCTTGAGATTATCGAACAGGGAGAACCCCGGACCTCGTTTTTACAATTTGGGGACAAAGTAAAAATTGAAATGCTGAATGCCAACGATGAGAATGTGTTTGGAAGCATTGAGCAGGAGATTTTGGAATATAGGCCGTAAAAATATTCTCAATTGTCCGTCGCTGGAATCTGGAAATCTTTTTTGGTTTATTTAATCAAATGAACAAGCTGGTTTTGGATGCCGGGTCAAACGCCAAAAGTGCTTACTTAAAGAAAAACTTAGAATAAATCTTTGAACAAATGGTAGGGCGGCCCTACGTGGCCGCCGAGAATCTAGCCTGTTGGCGGGGTCGTAGCCTCGCCCTACCGTTTGATTGACACTCCGAATAATTATTATTTAAGCTCTTTTGGGGTCAAGCCCGGCATGACTCCGTGGTGCGAAAACCTGTGGTTGAAGTAAATCGAAGGAATACAATTAACCTATTATTCATTTTGCAAACATGGATTCCTATTCAATTTCCGACCATTGAGTCATTCCGATCGATGCTGCGAGCCTCGCAGCTTATGACCCGGAATCTTAACAGGCTATATTTGTGCGCATTACAAAATAGCATAAAACATCTTCGTTAAAATAATTGAACTAACTTGACAACGTTCCTATGAAACAATTCAACCCCAAAGAAATCACCACCCAACAAGTATTCTCCCTATTAACAGGCGCTATACATCCCAGACCCATCGCACTGGTTGCCACCATATCTGAAAACGGGAATAACAACCTGGCGCCATTTTCGTTTTTCAATGCGTTTGGTGCCAATCCACCCATGATTGGTTTTTCACCGTCTTGTCGCGTTAGAGACGGCAGCCGAAAAGATACCTATTACAATCTTAAACGCACCAAGGAATGCACGGTTCAGGTCGTAACCTTTGACATGGTGGAACAGGTCAATCTGGCTTCAACCGAATATGAGACAGGAGTTGATGAGTTTGTGAAGAGTGGGTTGACTCCCGTACAATCGGATCTGATTGCACCTCCACGAGTCAGGGAATCACCGGTTCAGATGGAATGCAGGTTGGATCAGATCGTTCACCTGGGGGATGGGAAAGGATCTGGCAATTTGATGTTGTGCGAGGTTTTACGATTCCATGTCGATGAATCGATGTTGGAAGGGGATGTTTTTAATCCATACGAACTCGATCTGGTGGGGCGAAATGGTTCCAACTATTACACTAGGGCCAACGAAAACTCATTATTCGAAGTCAAAAAACCACTTCTGACTAAAGGAATCGGCTATGATCAGTTGCCTGAACATATGAAACTCTCTTCTGTTTTCACCGGGAATGATCTGGCAAGATTCGGAAATTCAGAAGAGATACCATCCTCTCTTGAAGCAAAGGAACTAGCTCGACAGGTAGTTAGCACTGAGTTGTTGGATGAAAACCTGGATCTTTTCAGGTCGTTTGGAAGGGCGAAACAGCAAAAGCATTTTCCAAAAATGTTAGCTATCGGGTTACGTTTAAAAATTGAAAACCATCCCCAGGCAACCCGGAAAATCCAGGAATCTGCCCAAATTGCCTTGCAACAGGGAAATCGGGATTTTGCCTGGAAGGCAGCGTTATTGGTGGAATAATTTATTTCTAATGCCCTGTCTTTATTGATGCACCCGTAGGATTGGCAACTCGTTGCCCATCTGCCCGAGCTCCAGTACTTCCTGATGGGCAGCAAATTACCTATCCTACAAATTACAGCCAATTCCTCGAAATCTCATAAGATTCCCTGCCACGAAAAACAAGATTCAAATCACATTTCGGAACGTTTTTGATTACAAAGTGTTGTTTTTTTAACCGGTACTGATATTTTTGGAGTCAAAAATGCAGAAAATTGTCAAACCTGCCGTAATATGTGATAGATTTTGGGAGGAAGAGAAATCACAGATCGGAATATACATATATCTATGATTGGTTCAATCGACTTTCAAATCCAATAAAAAGTTTTTTTTAAAGAAAATATTATGATAGAGTCTAATACATCTACAAAAATATCCGTGGGGCGGATTACTTTTGAAAATCACATGGGAGAAACGCTCACGGGCGATTTGTATTTGCCCGATAACAATCCGCAAAGCGGGGTGGTTTTCGGGCATTGTTTCACCTGCTCCAGGCATACAAGAGTGATTACAGCTTCTTGTGAAGCATTGTACCATGCCGGTATTGCAACGTTGCGGTTTGATTTTTCGGGAAACGGTCAGAGCCAGGGAAACTTTGCTGAGACAACTTATTCCAAGCATGTCAAAGAGATGCAGCTTGCGATTCAGCAGTTAAAACATTATGGTGTTGAGAACATCGGATTGGCCGGACACAGTATGGGAGCTGCTATATCGCTATTAACCGCATCAAGAACTCCGGAAGTTGGTGCAGTGTGCACCCTGGCCGGTCGGTTTTCGGAGCTGGATGTCTCAGGTTTGTTGGGTGAAACGAAAGTAGAGGAGTTGAGACAAACAGGTCAGATACATTTTTCCAGTCGCGGTAGAAATCTTATGCTGGGAAATGACTTTTTTGATGACGTCAAAGAATATAACCTGGCTGATACCGTATCACATCTCAATATACCGCTACTGGCGATTCATGGTGAGGAGGATGATATTATTTCGGTTTCCGAAGTGTACCAAAGCCGGCAACTGAAACCTGAAAATACCACCATTGAAGTATTGAAAGGAGCAGATCACATGTTCAGTCAGGAAGCTCACCGGACACATATTGCAGAGCTTTTGACAGGTTGGTTTGGACAACATTTAAAAGCAAGAGATCAACGCTAGTAAAGAAGGGGCGAAATGAATATCGAACAAACATACGGGGCTTCTTTTATCGATGAGCAGTACAGGAAATGGCAATCGGATCCACAAAGCGTTTCCAAAGACTGGCAGTTTTATTTTCAGGGCTTTGAGCTGGGCCGACTGGGGGGAATTGAGGCTGAGGCAGCTGTCACCGGGGATTACAGTGCCCCTAAACAGGCCAACGTGGAGCGACTGCAATATCGTTATCGTGATTTAGGACACTTGCTGGCCTGTCTGGATCCGCTAACCGTCTGCCCCACAAGTCACCCGCTTTTGGAGCTTGATCAGTTCGGTCTTTCAAATGAAGATCTGGGTCAAACCTTTTCCACCCGTTTTGGCGACATGAAAAAAGGGACCCTGCAGGAAATCGTTTCCGCATTAAAAGAAACTTACTGTCGATCGATAGGGATCGAGTATCTTCACCTGCAAGACCCGGTGGAAAGAAAATGGCTTCAGGAGCGGATGGAGTTGAGCTATAATCGCCCCAATCTGAATCGTGATGAAAAGATTGTCATCCTGAAACGATTGCATCATGCTGCTCTGTTCGAAACCTTGCTCAATAAAAAATACCCGGGGCAGACAAGGTTTTCCCTGGAAGGGGCCGAATCATTAATTCCTATGTTGGATGCGCTTGTGGTCAGAGCTGCAGAACAGGGTTGTTCAGACATTGTATTTGGAATGGCCCACCGGGGAAGACTAAACGTTCTGGTTAACATCCTCCAAAAACCCTACCTGGAGATATTTCAGGAATTTGCCAATACTTATGACCCGGCAAGTATTGTTGGGGCAGGAGATGTGAAGTATCACAACGGCTACTTATCCAATGTGATACTGCCGGGGAATCGAAATGTACGGATGTTGCTGGTGAACAATCCCAGTCATTTGGAGTCGGTTGATCCGGTTGTGGAAGGAGTTTGCAGGGGTTTGCAGGACAAACTGCCTGATGCACGGCGCAACCAGGTGTTGCCGGTGGTGATACACGGTGATGCGGCGTTTGCCGGCCAGGGAGTGGTGACTGAGACACTTAATCTGTCTCAGCTGGACGGGTATGCTACCCAGGGTACCGTTCATATCATTATCAATAATCAAATCGGCTACACAACTTTGCCGGAGCATGCCCGATCTACACGTTATTCTACTGATGTGGCCAAGATGCTAATGGTGCCGATTTTCCACATTCATGGCGAAAATCCCGAGGCTTTGGTTCATGTTGTTAAGCTGGCTTATGATTACAGGCAGGAATTTAAAAAGGATGTGGTGATAGACCTGGTCTGTTATCGACGGCACGGTCATAACGAGGGAGACGAACCGTATTTCACCCAACCGGAGATGTACAGCCGGATTAAATCGCGACCTTCAATTAACAAACTTTATGCAGATCAATTAATTGAATCCGGTGAAGTTACAAAAGAATTAGTTGACGAGATTGTTCAGGAAACAAACCAATGTCTGACCGATCAATTTAACGAGGAACAAAAAACACCCAGGATATTTCCCAAACCAAGGTTTTTTGACGACTGGAACGAGTTTACCGGGGAATATACTCATGAGCCCGTGAAAACGGCAATTACCAAGACCGAATTGAATCGTCTGGCTAAAGGTCTTAACCAGATACCCGAAAACTTCGTGCGTCATCGCAAGTTGGATCGAATTCTAAATCAACGTCTGGAAACTGTCGAAAAGGGTCAGGGAATCGACTGGGCCAATGCTGAAAGTTTAGCTTTTGCTTCATTGGTTTCTGAAGGAGCAAAAATCCGGTTAAGTGGTCAGGATAGCGGTCGCGGAACTTTTAGCCAGCGACATGCAGTGATATTTGATTCACAGACAGGTAATTCCTATACACCGATAAACAGTCAAGCCAAAGACGAAGGGGAGTTTGAAGTGTATAACAGCTCCCTTTCCGAAATGGCTGTGGTTGGATTTGAGTATGGATACTCGATAGTAAGACCGCGGAGTCTTGTTTTATGGGAGGCTCAATTCGGTGATTTTGTAAACAATGCCCAAAGCATGATTGATCTTTATATTGCCGCAGGACAAGCAAAGTGGCAGCGATTGAGCGGATTGGTTATGCTGCTGCCTCACGGTTGGGAAGGTTTAGGACCGGAACACTCCAGCGCTCGACTGGAGCGTTTTTTACAGCTCTGTGCTGATGACAACATGATTGTTAGTTATCCATCCACACCTGCCCAATATTTTCATTTATTGCGTCGGCAGGTCCTGGCGTCCTATCGGAAGCCTTTGATTGTGATGACTCCTAAAAGTCTGTTAAGAAATCCGTTGGCTATTTCCAATATAAATCAGTTTACTACAAACAATTTTAATGAAGTATTGGATGATGATCAGGCAGGGAAAACAATTAACAGGGTGATTTTAACCAGTGGAAAACTCTATTACGAGCTTTTTCAATATCGACAGACACAAGAGCTGAAAGATGTTGCCATAGTCCGACTGGAGCAGCTTTATCCTTTTCCGGAAACCCAACTAAAGTCAGTATTGGGAAAATACAAATCTGCCACCGAATGGATTTGGGTTCAGGAAGAGCCGGAAAATATGGGAGCCTATGTCTTTGTCAAACCAAGGTTGGAAAAGCTGCTGAAAAAGCCGATTCAATATGTGGGACGTGAAGAGGCGTCCAGTCCTGCAACCGGGTTTCACAATATTTATCGACAGGAGCAAGCCGCTGTAGCCAGCGATGCTTTCAAAAATGAAATTAAACGAGCGAATTAAACCCAAAAAGGAGATCAAACGGATGAAAACCGAAGTGAAGGTCCCCAGTGTCGGAGAATCAGTAAAGGAAGCAATTTTAGTAGAGTGGTTCAAACAGGATGGAGACAGTGTGGAAAAAGATGACATCCTGTTTCTCATCGAAACAGACAAAGTTACCCTGGAGGTTACTGCAGAGGCTTCAGGGGTCCTTTCCACCAAAGCCAAGATTGGCGATACGGTTGCCATAGACGAGACGATCGGGTTTATTGACGGGGAAGCAGCAATTGCAACCCCATCTAAACCGGACAAGGCAGAAACAGCACCCAAACGAGTGGAAGAACCGGCCGCACCTTCACCTGAACCTTCCCCACCTATGGTGGAATACAATGAAACAACAAAAGTAACTCGTGAAAAGGAACCACTTCTTTCCCCTTCTGTTCGACGATTGGCAGCCCAGAAGAATGTCGACGTAAATTCCTTGCAGGGAAGTGGTCCGGGTGGGCGGGTAACAAAGGCAGATATTTTTGAATACCTGGAGAAAGCCGAAAGCGCTCCACCGGTTTCAACGTCCGCTGCAACGACACAACCTGTTTTGCAGGAGGAAACCGAAAGAAAGCCCATGTCGCCCATTCGGCGGAAGATTGCCGAGCATCTGTTGGCGGCTAAACATGGCACCGCCATGCTCACTACATTTAATGAGATCGACATGAGCAATGCTATGAATCTAAGAGCTCGATTTAAGGAACAGTTCAAAAAACGGCATGAGGTCGGACTTGGTTTTATGTCGTTTTTTGTAAAAGCGTCGGTTCAGGCATTAAAAGAAATTCCTCAAATTAACGCATTTATCGATCAAAAAGATATTCTTTTTCACAATTATTACCACGTTGGCGTGGCTGTCGGTTCTCCCAAGGGCCTGGTAGTTCCGGTAATTCGTCATGCGGACCAGCTTGGTTTTGCCGGCATTGAACAGGCCATTATCGATTATGTTGCAAAAATCAAAGAAAACCGGTTGGAGCTTTCGGACATGGAAGGAGGCACTTTCACCATCACTAACGGAGGCGTGTTTGGGTCCCTTCTCAGTACACCGATTTTAAATTCACCCCAAAGTGCCATTCTGGGTATGCATAAAATAGAAAAACGCCCTGTTGTGGTAGATGACGAAATAGTGATCCGGCCCATGATGTATGTCGCTTTGAGTTATGATCACCGC